>JAYSRI010000028.1:0-2220 GCA_043721175.1 Alphaproteobacteria bacterium | reverse complement strand
GCCCACCCGCCTACGGCCAGCCCCAGCCATTCGCATAGGCCGTGTTACACCCGTCGCCCGATGAAATAACTCAAAGATCAATGGTACGTGCGATTGTATCGCGCCCTTATTTTCCTTTTAACTCTGAGGCGCGATACAATAGCGCGTACCATTTAAGTGGTCGCGTTGCTTAGAAAACCAAGTCATTTCGTTGGGCTTTCGGTGTTAGTCCCCGTCACGTGCCAGCGCTGTGAAGCCGTGCTCTAAGTCGGAGATCAAGTCTTCAACACTCTCTAAGCCAATTGAAAACCGCACTAATGGACCCTGTGCAAAGCTGGTTGGGTGATTTCGGGTTGGCATTTTGGTATGGCAAACAACAAGACTTTCAAATCCACCCCATGAAAAGCCCATTGAGAACAGCCGGTAGGCTTCGACCATTGCGAATACTTGGGCATCAGGAACAGGCTTTAGGACAATTGAGAATAGGCCGCCAGCGCCCGTAAAATCACGTTGCCATAAATCGTGGTCAGGGTGGCTTGGTAAAGCGGGATGGAGAACTTGGGCAACTTCAGGCCGCGCTTCCAGCCAACTCGCGATGTGGCGTGCGGCCATGTCCTGGTGGGCCATGCGTAGCGCCATTGTCCGCATGCCGCGCAATATCAACCATGCGTCCTCGGGCGCGGTTCCTACCCCCAACATTTGGTGCATATCGCGCAACCGTGCCAACCATTTGGCATCGTTTGTGATGACCGCCCCTGCGAGCAAGTCGGAATGCCCACCTTGATATTTGGTCAACGCTTGCATCGACAAATCAACACCCAGCTCGAACGGCTTGAGATAGAGCCCCGCGCTCCACGTATCGTCGATCAGGGTCGTAACACCTTTCGCGCGCGCAACGGTCGTGATTGCGGGCACATCTTGCAATTCAAATGTTGTTGAACCGGGACTTTCAAGAATGATCAGCACCGTGTTTGGACGGATGAGCGCTTCAATATCAGCGCCTATGCGGGGGTCATAATATTGTGTTGTGACACCATAACCCGCCAAAACTTCATGACAGAAACGGCGCGTCGGGCCATAGGAATTATCCGTCACAAGAATATGGTCACCTGATTTTGTGGCCGCCAACAAAACCAGCGTGATGGCCTGCAGGCCAGACGGACAAAGCACCGCGCCAATACCGCCAGAAACCTCGGCAAGGGCTTCACAAAGCCTGTCTTGAGTTGACAGCCCTTCGAGGCCATAGCCTTTGCGGGCAAGATTGGGACCAGACGTAAAAAGATGCTCAGCTTTCTCGAACACGACCGTCGAACCGCGCTGGATAGGCGGATTAATGGCGCGCTCGTGGCTCATAGGATCGCGACCCATGTGGGCCAGGCGTGTTTGAGAGGAAAGATTTCGGTCTTTGTGTGAACTCACGATGATGATCCTGTTTCGATTACATTCTTTGGTGTGCTGGCCCACTCGCTCCATGAGCCATCATAAACTGGCACATCCCAGCGACCCAAGCGCGCTAACCCAAGCGCCACCACACACGCCGTTATGCCTGATCCACATGTCGCCACGATACGATGGCTGAGGCTGACACCGGTTTGTGCAAACACCTGAGAAAGAGCATCTGGAGATTTTAGAGTTTTGTCATCATTGAGAAGCACTGTGAATGGCACGTTGAAGGCACCAGTCATGTGACCGCTTTGCAGGCCTTCGCGCGGTTCTGGCGCTGTGCCTTCAAACCGTCCTGCACTTCGGGCATCAAGGATTTGAGCGGTTCGGCTTTGTATTTTTTCGCGTATCTGTTCCATGTCACGTATTAGGTCGGCGCGACGCCGCACTGTGAAGTGTCGTGGACGCAGAATTGGCGGCATGTCTTCTAAAGGGTGTCCTGCGGCAACCCACGCGGGCAAACCGCCGTCGAGAACCACAACATCATCATGCCCCATATGGCGGAACATCCACCAAACACGGGGGGCCGAAAACAGCCCAAGGCTGTCATAAATCACCAAACGCAACCCATCGCCAAGGCCCAGAGCTTTTGCCCGGCTTGCAAACATTTCTGCACTTGGCATCATGTGAGGCAAATCGGTATTGGGATCACAAATGGCATTGATGTCAAAGAACACAGCACCGGGGATATGGCCTGCATCGTATTCGGAGCGCGCATCACGGCCACTGCCGGGCATAAAACTGCTGGCGTCGACGATACGAACGTCTGGTGCGTTTAGTCGCTGTGCTAACCAAGCA
>JAYSRI010000027.1:0-2221 GCA_043721175.1 Alphaproteobacteria bacterium | reverse complement strand
GGCGATTTACTGCACCGCATCATCTCACCCAAAAGCAATGTTCCTAAACGCTATGTGGTGACCCTTGATCGTCCTTTGAACGGGGATGAAGTCGCAGTGTTTGCATCTGGCGACATGATGTTAGAGGGCGAACACAAGGCTTTGCTGCCCGCTGAATTGGACGTAACTGGCGAGCGATCCGCCATGTTGACGCTGCACGAAGGCCGCTACCACCAAGTGCGCCGCATGTTCGCGGCGATTGGCAATCACGTCACAGTGTTGCACCGCGACAGAATTGGCGCGTTGGCATTGCCTAACGATTTGGCAGCGGGCGAGATACGATTGATGACAGCCAGCGATATTGCGCTTGTATTTGGGAGCGTGCCGCACTAGCAGCGCTCCCAAGCCATCGAGAAAAAGCTGCTAGCGCTCGATTCATTGGCCCGCTTCAATCACATCCTCAACCGTCCGCAATCCCGGACGCGGAGCGGTCACCAGCACCGCCATATTGCCCGGTAAATGCTTGTTATCCAACATTTTTTCATGCGCTAGAGGAATATCTGCCCAACCGAAGACCTCTGACATGCACGGGTCAATGCGCCGATCAATGACCAGCTGATTGGCCGCACTGGCTTGTTGGAGATTGGCGAAGTGGCTGCCTTGAACGCGCTTTTGACGCATCCATAAAAAGCGCGCGTCCATCGTGAGATTAAACCCCGTAGTGCCCGCACAAATCACCACCATGCCGCCGCGCTTGGTCACAAAAACTGAGACAGGAAAAGTGCTTTCGCCGGGATGTTCAAAGACGATATCGACGTCGCGTTTGTCAGTGACGCCCCAAATCGCCTTTCCAAACTTGCGGCATTCCTTCATATAAGCGTCAAATTCAGGGCCATTAACAGCGGGCAATTGGCCCCAACAATCAAAGTCCTTGCGGTTTAGGACAGCTTTGGCCCCCATTGACAGTACAAAGTCTCGCTTACTCTCGTCACTAATGACGCCAATCGCATTAGCACCCGATACTGCGCATAATTGAGTCGCAAACACGCCCAACCCACCCGAAGCGCCCCAAACCAGCACATTATGGCCGGGCTTAAGCACGTGAGGGCGATGGCCGAAAAGCATACGGTAAGCAGTCGCTAGCGTCAGCGTGTAACAAGCGCTCTCTTCCCAAGTTAAGTGCTTTGGACGGGCCATCAGTTGTCGCGATTGAACGCGCGCAAATTGGGCAAATGCGCCGTCTGGCGTCTCATAGCCCCAGATGCGTTGGCTGTTAGAGAACATCGGATCGCCGCCATTGCACTCCTCGTCATCACCGTCATCTTGGTTGCAATGCACAACGACTTCATCGCCCGGTTTCCAGCGCTTGACGTTCTTTCCCACGGCCCAAACGATGCCGCTGGCGTCAGAACCGACGACTGCGTAGTCTTGCTTGTAACCGTCCAAAACACTAACAGGTTCGCCAAGACCCGCCCAAATGCCGTTGTAGTTTACGCCGGCTGCCATCACGAGCAACAGCACTTCGTCCCCGTCAATCTCAGGCGTTGGCAGCACTTCTAATTGCATGGCTTTGAGCGGTCGCCCGTGACGCTCCTTGCGGATCGCCCAGCCCCACATCGTTTTGGGCACATGGAAAGCAGGAGGCATTTTGCCGACCGGATAAAGGTCGAGCAGGGGTTCAGTTATGGTTGCGGTCTCGGTCATGCGCGCGTTTCCCCAGACATATTCTGTTAGCCTCATTTGTTGCGTTGCAACATAGCTTGTCAAGCTGTTTTAGGGGTTGGTTAGTATGCGCTTTCTAACTAGCCGCTTACCCCGTAAACAACATCGCCACATCGCAACGTTCGTACCGCGCGCCATAGGTCGCCATGATGCCGGTATCATGCGCAAAGCCCAGCTTCTCATAGAGATGAATTGCGGCCGCGCATTTCTTGTTGGTGAGTAGGAAAAGTGTCTTCACCCCCATGTCCCGCGCGCGATTCAAGACTGCCGCCAGCAAAAACTCACCAGCCTTCATGCCCCTCGCGCTGTCTAAAACGCCCATCTTGGTCAACTCAAACGCGCCGACATCCTTGGACGGCATCAAGGCGCACGCACCAATGACACCGAGCCCTTCCGCGTAAACAAACAAAATGTCACCGCCCTTATCGATGATCATGCTTTGTGGACTTTCCAGAACGGCACGGTCGGTATCTTCCAACGCGAACATTGCTTCGATCCATTGAGCGTTTATATCACGAAA
>JAYSRI010000026.1:0-2221 GCA_043721175.1 Alphaproteobacteria bacterium | reverse complement strand
GGTTGGACCGCCAAACTCGACATTTGGCGAGCTCAATTTGATGGCTTTGTCGCATTCGCACCAACAGGCGAGATAGAAGATGATCTAGCCGTTTTTAGAGTGACGCAAGCTGATGCTGTCTTGAACGGCTATGAACTCGACGTAAGCGGTCCAATTTGGGTTGGTGAAAACTGGAGGGTGACAGGTGATGCAGCACTTGATTACGTCAAAGGCCGTTACGACGATGGTGCCAATATAGCGCGAATGCCACCGCGCCTTGCTACAGTGGGCATAGCGGCCACGTCCAATCATTGGAGCGCACGGGGGGAAATACTGTTTCTGTCTGATCAGACCAAAGTCGCCGCTTTTGAGACACCAACTTTGGGTGCCACGACTTATAATGCTCGCTTTGGGTGGAGACCTCTAGCCGACAGTGACGATTTGGAACTTACATTTGAAGGCCGCAATCTCTCCGATGAAGACGTGCGCGAACACACATCGTTTCTCAAAGAGCAACTGCCAAAACCAGGTCGTTCTGTGCGGCTTAGCGTGCGGGCTGCGTTTTAAGCCTCTCTAGCAAGGCGGGAACAATCAATCCAATCGCAGCTGCGAGACCCAGAAAAATCGGGTCCAGCAGCATGCGGGCGGCGTCTCCACTGCCATATCCGGCTGCGCCGATCGTGCACAAAAGTGCCGCAACTGTCCCCGCAATTGCGGCGCGACGGCGCGCACCACCCAATAGAAAAGCGATGCTCTGACCACAAAGGGCAGCAAAGCCGAACACCACAAACGGCAATGCCGCCAGCAAGAATGAGAGCATAATAGGCAAGGACACAGTCGCAGCATCAATAGCGCCCGCCCCCAGTGACGCACTCTCGCGTACGGTGTCTAAAACGCTAGGTTGGGCAAAGAGCGAGGCTGGCGTTCCGTCGCCGTCAATTAGATGATGCGCAATGAACAGACCCGGAGCCCAGCATAAAGACGACAGCATCCCTACCCAGGGGCCTTCCTCCAACTTATTGCTAGCCAAAAGTGCCGCAATGCCAATCGCAATAGAAGGCCAAGCTGCACCGGGTCGCAGCAGTGCCGCAACAATTGCTAAGACAAACGCCACCATCAACAAATTTCCATTCTCGCGGCGTGCCGTCCAAATTAACGCCGCCATCGCGAGAGTCATGAACGCTGCAAAAGCGGCTTCGTCTGGGAGCGTTATTGGCGACGGGGCTAACTTAAAAATTGGCAAGACTAACCACGTGCTGGCAACACTAGCGGCGGCCCATCGCGGCGCACTCATGCCCCGCGCAATCGCCCAAATTCCATAAGCTGTGATTGCAGCCAACAAAGCACCCGCCAAGATCAAGCCATCTGGACCTATCAGCTCAACGATATTTGTTTGCAGGTAACCGCCAGTTGCGGCCTCAAAACGAATGCCAGCAGGTAACTTAGCCAACCCCGCTAATGCTGACCCAATTTGGGGCAACCACGCCGCAAGACCAAATAATGCCGGTACAATCCGCCAAAAATTGTTCGCGTTTAGCCCTGCCACCAAGGGTTCAGGCGCAACAGAGTGCGGACTCGCTCCGGTCATGTTTACAGTACTAAGTGTCTCAGCTTGCATCACTTCGCCGCCGCTTGATTGCTACAGGTGATTATTGTGCACAAAGCATGCCGCTTCGCCAGCGTGTTCCCGTCTTGCGCGAATGGGGACTATCCAGCCACGCCGTCTTCGCTGTAGCCGACCAAATGTCCGGACAAATTTTGAATGACAAGGCCTTTCGGCTTGCGTAAGGTGAGTCTAACAGGGGAAACTCATGAAGAAAAATCACTTGAATAAATTGAAGCTCGCCTTCAGCTCACTCTCGCTCGCTTTTTTGGCGTTCTCATCAACTGAGGCGCGTCCGGCGCGCACAGCGCCTACGCCGCCCGTACCCCAAATTGATCTTAATACACCAGAAGGTGTCGTTGCTGCGAACCGCAAAATGGGGTGTGACCTGCGCGATGGTGTACCTGTAACCTATTATTGGTCAGGGGACGCTTATTCTCGTCGCCAAGGTGAACAAGACAAGCTGCTATTCCGTGCCGAGGGCATGAACATACGTCAGTGCGTCACAGTGACAGACCCGGTTCGCGGCGCAGGCTACAAGATGGTGTCGCGTGAATTGCTGATATACCGCGATGTCCGCACAGGAGAAGTTCTGAAAAAATGGACAAACCCATGGACCAATGAAGTGGTCGATGTACT
>JAYSRI010000025.1:0-2227 GCA_043721175.1 Alphaproteobacteria bacterium | reverse complement strand
CTATCTATTTGAACAATTTGTTGAAATAGGTGGCCATTCTAATGCCCGCTTGCAAAAGACGGGTATCGAGTGTTTCTTGCTGGTTAAAAGCATAGCGGTACGACAGGCGATCTTCGGTCGGATAAATCACATCGCGAATCGTCGCGCTTTCGCCAATCCAGACCAGCGGGTCAGCTTGGCCGTAGTCACGCAGCATTTGAGGTGTGATACGACGTGTCAAAAACGCTGTCATTTCCGTATATGACAGCTGTTGACGTTCCACCAAATTGCCGTCCCATACCGCATGCAGATTAGTCTCGTCGCGCCCAAAGGTGACTTTTTTGTCATTGCCGCCCCGATCCGTGCCATTGCCTACATGCAGCGGCTGATGAAGATCACCGATGATATGGATGGAAAAGCGCAGCGCCAGTTGCTTTTCCGTTTTGGTTGCGGTCGGGCTCTTGAGTGTCGCCTCAAACTGTTTGAGTGCGCTATAAGCGTCACCTTCTGGCGGCGCGCCAATCTCAGCGTAGGTTTTGCCCGGCTGCACCGTCACATAATGCCACGGGTTAGCCGTTGTTTGCCAAAATGGCTCAGGACTTGAGCGCATTTCGTCCGCCCATGTCGACGCCTCGGCCAAACTTTCATTGCCAATGATGGCCGCAATTTGCGCTTTTGCTTTGCGTGTCAGCAACGGCTCGGCGATCGCTCCTGTTACGCGGTGGCCAATCTGACCCCATGCGTGGGCTTGGGTGGCAGTCAGCGCGAGGAGAATAGCAAGGAGGATGGAGCGCATCGGAGGTCCTTTTTGTATGAGCGTACCCCTACCCAAGTCTGCCGTGCCGGGCAAGCGTAGCACCGACACCTATTGCTTGTTTCAAGGCCGAAATAATGGGCGTTTGTCGGATACAGGTACTGGGAACTACATCCGCTCAGGCGCTTCAATTCCTAGCAAATCCAGCGCAATCGTCAGTTGACACAATGTCGCGCCAGCGAGTGTTAAACGCGACGAACGCTGCGTATCGTTATCAGCAGCCATAATTGGACATGCTGCATAAAAAGCCGAGAATGCGCCCGCCAACTGATAGGCATGATCTGCCAAAATGTGGGGCGCGCGCTTATCGTAGGCACCGCGCAATGCGTGTTCGAACCCGTCAAGGGTCAACACCAGTTCCCGTTCTGGTGCCAGCAAAGTGTCAATCGCGCCAGCAACATAACCGCCAGCTTGCGCCTTGCGCAAAATCGATTTGATCCGCACCGCTGCATACAACAGATAGGGCCCCGTCTTGCCCTCAAAACTCAAGAAGCGGTCAAGGTCAAAAATGTAGGACGTGCCACGAAAGTTCTGCAAGTCGGCAAACTTAAGGGCTGCTATGCCGACTTTATTGGCGATGTCGGCACGTTCGTCAGCTGGCAGATCAGAGCCAACTCCGGCTTCGTCAATCTTGGCTTGGGCTTTTTCACGTACTTGAGTGATCAAGTCATGCAACTTGAGTACGCCACCTTCGCGCGTCTTAAATGGCTTGCCATCAGGGCCATTCATCGTGCCAAACCCGATGTGATCGAGGCCAGCGCGTGGCATGTAGCCAGCTTTATCGGCGGCACGAAATACGGTTTCAAAATGTTCGGCTTGGCGCTGATCGACACAATAAATGATCAAGTCGCAGTCAAAGCGGGCCTTGCGGTCAATGATGGTGGCGAGGTCGGTTGTACCATACATGGCCGATCCCTCTGACGACACAACCAGCAAAGGCGGCACATTTGGCCCCTCCCCGCCATCCTTTTTCGGCACCATCTTGTCGTGCACAAACACAACTCGCGCGCCCTGATCATCTTGCAACAAGCCTTTGGCATCAAGGTCGGCGATCATGGCGGGGATCAATGGATCAGCGTCACTTTCGCCCAGCCAAAGGTCAAACGTCACACCAAGCGCACCAAACTCGCGCTCTAGTGCACCGCGCGACACTGTAACAAAGTGTTGCCACAACGCACGATAGCCTGGCCGACCACCTTGCAGTTCAGCAGTGGCTTTTCGTGCGGCGTCACGCGCCTCCACATCGGTTTTAACCAGAGCCGCTGCAGCGGGATAAATGCGCTCAAGGTCGGCTAGGTCAACGGGTGCATCAGTGGGAAACGGGCCAGTTTCGCCGTCAACAAAATAAGGTAGGCCCGGTTGTTCTTTGGCAATTGTCGCAATCAAAAGGCCCATTTGAAAGCCCCAATCGCCAAAATGGGCATCGCCCCAGAC
>JAYSRI010000024.1:0-5565 GCA_043721175.1 Alphaproteobacteria bacterium | reverse complement strand
GCTTGAACCACAGCAGCGATCTTCTGGGCAGGTGCCTGAATAACGCCAATGAGTTTCGCACGTAGTTCGTCCAGCGACGGCAAGGTAGCCAGTGTCTTAACGCCAGCAGCGTCAAGCACAGTTGCGCCCATAAAGCCCCCAGTCACAACGAGCTTGTCGTTGGTCTTGGCGAAATCTGCGATCAATTTCGGTGCGACCGTGGGGTCCATCGAAAAAGCAACAGCTGTCGGGCCCTTGAGGAATTCGCCAGCTTCTGCGCCAGCATGTCCTTCAAGAGCGAGCCTTGCGAGGCGGTTTTTGACCACCTTTACGCCCGCACCAGCGGCCGAGGCCTTGATGCGGAGGTCCGTCAGTTCCGCGACGGACATTCCGGTGTAGTGCGCAAACACGACAACGTTATTCTCGTTAAAGACGCTTTTCAGCCCCTCTACGACGTCGGCTTTTTCAGTCCGATTCATCGCGGTCTCCTCAGGTTAGAACACAAGGACCATCCCTATGTTCAATTTTCTGCCCGGGGACGAAGGACTTCAAACAGGCAGCTATCGCCACAAGTCGTCAGGAATCTCTCGCTCCCGTCTCACGCGGACAAATGGGTTGCCCCATTTATTAAGCCCTTAAAGTTTGATCCTCTTGGGCGTCCACGATCTCGGACAGGTTGCCCTACGACGATAACAGCACCGCGTAGAGCAATCGCGCAGGGTTTGCACCCTGATCGATTTAGATGTGGCTGCCGGCAAATCACCCGCCGCCAAAAAGATGTTAAGCCGCAGCCATAGCTGAAGATGTTTCAACCTTCACGCCCGGTCCCATTGTCGACGACAACGAAACACGGCGCAAATAAGTGCCTTTAGCACCTGTTGGCTTGGCCTTCATCAAAGCGTCCACCAAAGCGCGTGCGTTTTCAACAAGCGCTTCTTCTGTAAAGCTGGCCTTGCCGATACCAGCGTGAATGATGCCAGATTTCTCAACGCGGAACTCAACAGCGCCGCCTTTAGAATCTTCAACCGCTTGCTTGACGTTCATGGTGACTGTGCCGACCTTTGGGTTTGGCATTAGGCCACGCGGGCCAAGCACCTTACCCAGACGACCGACCAAAGCCATCATGTCAGGCGTTGCGATCACGCGGTCAAAGTCCATGCGGCCACCTTGTACGGCTTCCAGCAAGTCTTCTGCACCAACGATATCGGCACCAGCCGCCGTTGCTTCATCAGCTTTGGCACCGCGTGCGAACACAGCAACACGGACTGTACGGCCCGAACCATGTGGCAATTTGCACACGCCGCGAACCATTTGGTCGGCATATTTTGGCTCAACACCCAAGTTCACCGCAATATCGACGCCTTCATCGAACTTTGCAGTCGCTTTGGCTTTCACCATTGTGATAGCCTCTTCAAGACCGTGTAGCTTCTCAGCGTCAACACCGACGCGGGCAGCTGCGAGACGTTTTCCAACTTTTGCCATGATTTAAGCCACCACTTCCAAGCCCATGGAACGTGCCGAGCCAGCGATGATTTTTGTCGCGGCGTCGAGGTCCATAGCATTAAGGTCTTTCATTTTCTTTTCAGCGATTTCACGGCATTGCGCCATGGTCACTGAACCCGCTTTTTCACGCCCAGGCTTCAACGAACCCTTGGGAATGCCAGCAGCCTTTTTGATATAATGCGACGCCGGTGGCGTCTTGATCTCAAAGGTGAAGCTCTTGTCTTGGTAATAGGTAATGATGGTCGGGCAAGGGGTGCCTTTTTCCATTTCCTGCGTCTTTGCATTGAAGCCTTTGCAGAACTCCATGATGTTCAGACCGCGTTGGCCCAACGCCGGGCCGATTGGTGGAGCTGGCTTTGCTTCGCCAGACATCACCTCGAGCTTGATCCGCCCGAGTATTTTCTTCGCCATGTCCCACTCCTATTGATGACCGTATTAGGCGCCATCTGGGGTTAATTTGGCTGTTTCCAGCCTAGGGGTTTGTGGTCCGGCCGCGCTGGCTTATTTGCGCGAACCTCCCACACGATCAACTCACGTGTGTTAGCTAAGCTTCTCCACCTGAGCATATTCCAGTTCGACCGGCGTTGCCCGGCCAAAGATCGAAACGGCCACTTTGAGGCGCATACGCGTCTCGTCGACTTCCTCGACAAAACCTTCAAACGAGGCAAACGGGCCGTCTGTAACGCGCACCTTCTCGCCAAGATCGAAAGAAATAACTTGTTTTGGGCGCTCGGCACCATCGGTGACAACACCCAAGATACGCTGAACTTCACGCTCTGAAACAGGCGTTGGACGCTTACCAGCATCTGCTCCCAAGAAGCCTGTCACTTTTGGCGTATCTTTCACCAAGTGATAGGTCGCATCTTCCATTTCCATTTTTACCAATACATAGCCCGGGAAAAAGCGACGCTCCGTCACTTTCTTACGACCGCGCACGGTTTCGGTAATTTCCTCACAGGGCACCAAGATCTGCTCGATCTTGTCGCCAAGACCTTTTTGAACAGCGGTTTCCTTAATTTGCTCGGCAACTTTCTTCTCGAAATTCGAGTAGGCGTGCACAATATACCATCTGGCGCTCAACTTATTGTCCCCCGCCAATATTCAAAATGGCACCAACGCCAGCTCGTAAGGCAGCGTCTACGGCGAAAAAGAAAACAGCCGCCACGACGACCATGATGAAAACGAAAACAGTTGATATGAGGGTCTCGTTGCGCGAGGCCCACGATATTTTACGGATCTCGGCGCGCACTTCCTTGAAGAAGGCGACAGGCCCAATCTTCTTAGCAACAGGCTTTGCGGCCGCTGCCTGAGATGGGTTAGGAGTGGTTGGTACTTGTGCCATAGCGCCTATGTGGGACGTCCCGCTATCAAGCGCTAGACCCAGAATTCCTGTATTCATATCGTTTTTCAGCGCCACACACGATGCGTTTCGCTGTCTTTCCTGCGCGTGGCAGGGGCTGAGGGACTCGAACCCACGACCCTCGGTTTTGGAGACCGATGCTCTACCAGCTGAGCTAAACCCCTATCGCACACCTTGCTCACAGCTTTTACACCGCAGGCTAGGACGGGCGCGTATGCCCTAACAACCACTTTTTAGCAAGGGGGGTGTCGGGTCTCAAGCTGTTGGAAGTAACGTATTAGACAGCGACACGCGAAACGATGCGCCGTTCCGCTTCAATTGCTATCACCCAATTGTAGCGAGGCGTATCGCAGTAACTTGATGCCCCGCAAGACAGCTATCGAAATAGAAACAAATTGGCTTATAATCATCAGCCAGTAGGAAAAAAATATGGCCTCAGTTTTGCCAAGGCCAAGGGCTTCCCGCCAAATCAGGCAAACAAGGCTTAAAGCGACACAAACCCCAAACACGATCCATCGCACCATATTCCCAATTTCAATCCCAACTGTGCCGGCATCGACCCCGCTTTGGTAGCGCACTTTTTGCCTCCTCGAGGGATATTCATAGGAGGCAAAAGAAAGTGAGATTGACGCCGCAAACATGCCAAGAATCATTGGCACTGACCATTTCTCAAAACTGACAGAGCCGCTAACAGATCGCATGAGCACAAACACACCGATCATCCCGCTGGCGCTTGCAATGCTCTTGATACTGCTAATGGCCTCACTAATCGCCGCTTCCGCGTAGTGTCGGCGTTGGGGCCACCTCTAGCGTGGGGCGTGGTTTAGCCTTTTGTGACTTAGGATATGTTATCGACATCTATGTCCAACTTATTTGGCAAACCAATACGCCTAAAACTAACAGTTCGCTCGAACGTGGTCAATTGTTCAGCAGGGTAAGTCTCGCAATCTTGTGGGGTTAGATGCCGGAATAAAGCCAAACCCTGCAAATCCCCCCTCCCCCTCTGACACACCGCACGCTAAGGTGAACGCGCGTGGTCCCGTAGCTCAGCTGGATAGAGCATTCGTTTCCTAAACGAAGGGTCGGGGGTTCAAGTCTCTCCGGGATCGCCATTTTTGTGCTTTTTGTGTTGAGCTCGATTGGGGGACTAGGCGGGGGTAGCCAATCGTTTGGTACTTGATCCTGTGGCGGCTCCAAGTGCTGTTGTCAGAAATAGAAAACTAGGCGGGGTATTGGCACGCTTGTGCAACCCGCAACAACCAGACAGAAGGTCATTGCTATTGATATTGTTCGGTATTTCATGTGTTTTCTTCCACTTGTAGTAGTTTTTTTCATGGTTTTGAAACTTGTCCAAGCGTCTCAATGGGAGTGCCAACCTGAATGGTTTCATATTCCGCCAAGGCTTCAATCGCTTGGGTTGAAAGGCCAGACCAAGCGCTGCGGTTCTTTTTGAGTGCATAAACATTCACGACACGGCTACCGTCTGAAGAGCTGATGGAGTTATCGATGAGTATTTTGCACTCTTTAAGGGTGAGAATTTCGCGCGAATTGTCTTGCTGATTGTCGCAAAGCCAAGTCCGTTGCCGGATCGCGCTCGTTGGTTGCACACGACTAAACCCTACAGCTCGCACAGCATGTGTCGTCACCAATACATTATTTTTGGGCAAGAAATTACTGGAGAGAACAGGTGTCGTCGTGCAGCCCAAGACGCACAGGCTTAGGGCGAAGGTTGATGTCAAGATGGAGTATTTCATTGGATATTCCTTTCAAAAAGGGATTGAGTTTTCAGGAGGGTGACCGCGCAAAAATGCATTGACTCACACGGTGAATCTTTGACCATAGGAGGCTAGTTGGGACGCTTTTTAGTGAGATAGAAAGCACGCTTGAAGCTATGTATTGGGGTGCAGCGGCGTCGCCCGTATCAGCCATACACTGGCTTTAGAAAAGTGTTTGCGAGCCGTTTTTAGGTGATAAGTGGGATACCGCGCGCATTGGATCGGCCCCCGCGTAAAATCCATTCTGCGACAACCAGATTTAGAATCCAGCCCGCGCCCATGAGAAGACCGCGATACAGTTCGCTGGGTGGACCAAAAGTCAGAATTAGCGGCAATTGCGTGACAGCTTGAGTGCCAGCACCCAGACCAATGGCATAGGCTCGCATCATCCATTTGCGATGCTGGGAAAAATCGCGCTGGTTAATTGCATAGATACCCAAGATAAGGCTGACCAACATGCCTGCGCCAAACAGAAGTCTCTCCCAGTAAAGCAGAGGACCGTCATTTTGAGCAACGGGATATAATAATGTCATCCAAAGTGCCGTGATGGCTGCGACGATGCCACAAGGAAGCATGATGCGGCCTGCTATTTTGTGCCATTTGGGCATTTTACGGAGAAAGTCTGGCCAGAACTGAAATGCCCCCAGAATGCAAAACAAGCTGGCACTTGTAATATGCAAACTGATTGGCAAAGGTGCGGCTATAAAACGCGCGTTCTCGGCAGTTATAGGATGTGCGCTGGACAGCCCACCCAAGCGAACAACACCGGCCAGCATTGGAACAAGGTTGAGAGCGAGCAGCGAAATTGGCACGAGCCAGCTTTGCTTTGTCACCGATGTTGCGTGTTGCATTGTCATTCTCAATTCGATCTTAATGTATGAGTACTTTGGGTTTTTGAGCTGAGCCTGTTGGCTTGGAGCCACATGACCTAAACGGAAATTATACATA
>JAYSRI010000023.1:0-2234 GCA_043721175.1 Alphaproteobacteria bacterium | reverse complement strand
AGTTGGTGCCTTTGCGTCCCACGATGTCAATCAAATTGCCCTCTTGATCGACTTGGGGCGGCAATTCCTCAGTATCTTCATTGGCTTTGATCAAGCGGGCAAATCGGCGGGTGAAGACTTCGCGCATCATCGCAAAATCATCGCCACCTCCAGCGTCTTTGATGGTCCATTTTCGGTACTGGTTCTTCTCAAATCCATCTGGCCCTGCCACGACCATAGCCCCCACCGCATGGGTGCCTTGGATGTGGGAGTTGTCGTAAATCTCGATGCGGTTTGGCAGTTCGCTGAGACCAAAAGCCTCGACCATGCCTTCTAGTAGCTTTGTTTGCGTGCCACTTTCAGCCATTTTGCGGCCAAGGGCCTCGCGCGCATTGTTGGTCGCATGCGCAACCACTTCGCGCTTTTCGCCACGTTGCGGGCACCGTATCTCAACCTTGCTGTCGGCCCGCAAGGAAAGTGCTGCCTCTAACAACTCATGACCGGGTGGTTCGTGGCTTGTCAGAACAAGGCTAGGCGGGGGCTTGTCGTCATAGAATTGCGCCATGAAGGCATCAAGAATTTCCGCTTCGGTTGCATCTTTCTCATGCTTGGGAAAATAGGCGCGATTGCCCCAATTCTGGCCTGCCCGAAAGAAAAACACCTGGATACAAGACATGCCGCCATTGAGCGCAACTGCAAACACATCGGCCTCCTGAAAGCTCTGCGGATTGATCCCTTGCACGGCACGAATACTGGCGAGGGCACGAATCCGATCTCGCAAGCGTGCAGCTTTCTCAAAATCCATCTCTTCAGACGCAGCATGCATATCACTGGCGAGGCGGGTTTGCAGGTCGACAGACTTGCCCCGCAGAAATGCTGTCGCTTCGTCAACCAACTCGCCATAGTCCGCCTTATCGATGAGGCCGACGCAGGGTGCGGCACAGCGTTTGATCTGGTGCAACATACAAGGCCGTGAGCGGCTGTCATAAACGCTGTCGGTGCACGACCGCAACAGAAACGCTTTTTGCAAAGTGGTCAGGCTTTGGTTCACCGCCCAAACACTGGCGAACGGCCCGAAATAATCGACATTCTTGGCGCGCGCGCCGCGATGCTTGGCAACCTGTGGGGCGTCGTGATCCTTGCGGATGGCGATGTAAGGAAAGCTCTTGTCGTCGCGCATCAAAATGTTGAACTTGGGGCGCAAGCGCTTAATCAAATTGGCTTCCAGCAACAGCGCTTCAGTCTCGGTGGCGGTGACCACAAACTCCATCGCCCGCGTCAGCGTGATCATCTTGGCGATACGGTTGGAATGCCCAATGCCGCGCGCATAACTGGTTACGCGGTTCTTGAGGTTCTTCGCTTTACCAACATAAAGAACCTCGCCATCTTCCCCGATCATCCGGTACACACCGGGCTTACCCGGCAACCGCCGCAAATGATCACGAATAACTTCAACGCCCAGCAGCTCACCCATCTTGGGTGTCGCTTCACGCGGCAGGTTTTCGAGATCAGGGAGGGGAGCGGAATCGGCCTTCGACATCAGTGTTAGATGGACGTTTGCAGGCGATGTGGCAAGGTTTGAAGCAGGATCGAGAGCTGAAACAGCGCAAGGAGCGCGGAGCACTAGCTCCTCTCAGTGCTATTGAAATGTTGGCGGAGCTAGAGCTCCGCCAGACCGCTCGCACAACAGAAACCTAGCGAGTACGACAGCATTGAGTATCTAAAGTTACACCCCACGCGACCACGCATGGCTGATAACCCCCGGCCCCATCAAGCTCGGGAATGGCGGTGGGCTTTCAATCTTCAATTGTCAAAGAGCGGTAATAGTAGGCCAGTGTGTGCGCGGCGGCGGTAGTGGTGGCGGTCTGTTGCGACTTTGGGTGATGATGGAGCCTGCCATGGCGTCATAGGAGGCGCGAACTTGCGTACCCCAACGCCCTGCAATTCGCTGTGGTCCTTTGGGCGCGATGATAATGCCTTCATAAGTGCGGGCCAGATGGAAAGCCAAGCGCTTGGCCTGGGCGTTAGGGTTGGCGGCGATTTTGGCCAGAAAATCGAGCTGGGCATAGAGTTTGGCCATGTTGATCGGGACAGGTGTGCTATACCTTTGGGTGTCGGCGGTTCTGAAAGCAGGGCCATCACCATTCAGCCAAGGACTGACTGTGTTAGCGTCCAGCCCTTGAAGGCTGGGCCTTGAAGACGACGCGTTCTGACGACCATGGGGTCGCTTCATTGCCCCGCGTGTGTCAACCAAG
>JAYSRI010000022.1:0-2235 GCA_043721175.1 Alphaproteobacteria bacterium | reverse complement strand
TTGGGCGCGCTTAAAAGCCAGCGGACTTAAAACTCGACTTGCCGAGCCACCCAATTTGCGTTGTAAGCCAAAGTTTGGCTGTATAATCATGGCATCGCCCTGAGCGAAGTTCTCGGCAGTATGATCTGTATTTTGCGTCATATTTGAACTTCGCTCTCTTCACCGGCAATGTCGGCTAAACTTGGCTTGCTTTCATCGGCTTTGCGTCGCCAAGGCCCAGCGAAATCCTTTGTCGCGCCGCGTCTACGGCAGGGGCCGGTGTAGCTACTTGAGCGCACAAAGGCGCGCGGACGGTCAATCACAGCAACGATGCGTTCTAGCATGGTTTTAGCCGAGATTGGCTTGGCCACCAGTTCGTTGATTCCAGCATCACGTGCCGCCATCACTTTACTGCGCTCTGTGTGTCCCGTCATCATAATCACTGGCACATAAGGCGCGGGGCTATCTTGAGCTGTGCGTAGCATCTTTGTGAACTCAAGCCCGTCGATTGGGTCCATGTTCAAATCAACGATCACAATATCGCAGATACTCGTGCGCATCTCTTCGAGTGCCTGAGCGCCATCACTGGCCTCTTTGATTTGGGCAAAGCCTGCACCACGCAAGATCGCCACCACAATGCTGCGCATATGCGGGTTGTCGTCCACAACTAAAACATGAAGGCTAGCTAAGCCCGCCATTGCGCTTTTCCCACGGCACCCAACAACCTGTGCTCTGATAGCAGGTAAATGATTTGTGGTTAACGCATTGTTATATATCCACAGCGCGCGCGCACGTTTTCAATTTGAGGTTTTATTGTTGCGCAAATTCCGCGGCGCTTGGTACGTTGGGAAAGGTCAGGGTTGTTGCGCCTCGCACACCAGGCACTGAAGGACGGAAGACCACGCCACCATTGCCTATTGGCAAAGCAACACGCCGACCATCAGCAAGCACGGCCTCGCCACTCGCAACGCCCTTAAAAGTAATGCCGTTTAGCTTTGGCGCAAACGCAGCCAATGGACCGGCCCGGCGCACCGCACTAGCATAATCGTTGATTGAATTTTGTGCGCCACTAACAGCAATCGTGCGCGACAGCGCCATGATCGGCTCAATATTCATCGTAATTGAACCACTTGGTTGCCCCGCCGCTATCTCCACCCGTCCGCTCCGATACATATTGAGGTCGGGCATTGTAATGATCCGACCATTGGCCGCGACTTCAATCGGCGTTCGCACATGAGCCAAGATATAGGACATTTGAGGTCGAACATTGGCACCATCGCGTGACCTCAATTGATAGGCCATCGCGAACCCGTCGCGATCGCTGACTGGAAGCCCTAGATATATATCGTAGAAGCCAAAGACTTTTTTGACTTCAATGGATCGGGCTTGAGCTTGTTTAGCTTTGGTGCCGACGGCTTGAGACCGAACTGGTGACGAGACAATTGCCCCCAAAGCAAAGGCAGTAGCGGATAGATAACAGGCAAATTTTAACATAAACTACACAATCTTGTAACTCGACAATGATGTCGAGTTACAAAGATTTAAGGGACTGCTGATTGAGTCTGCTGGTTGTTAAAGCGGTTTACGAAACAACAAGGTCATCCGGTCACTTTCGCCGATTTCCCTATATTTTGTGCTGTCAAAGCTGGGATTAACTGGTTGACCATTGGGTGCCGTGTTGAGCGTCGGTGGCAATGTCCAAACGCCAAACGGATGGTCCTTTGTATCGCGCGGGTTGGCATTCAGTTCTGAAGACGCAACAAACTCGAACCCGCCTTTGCGCATTTCCCCAATCACCCAATCTTGGCGCATATATCCTGTTGAAGCATTTTGAGCCCGTCGTGCGTCACCGCGATGTTGTTCAATCCCGACAAGGCCGCCGGGCTTTAGTGCATCAAACATAGATTTGATGGCATATTCCTTGATGTTTTGCAGGACAAAGCCATGGAAGTTGCGCGATGAAATGATCAGATCGACACTGCCTGCAGGCGCCAGTGGCTTGTCGGAATTAGCCGCAAAGACCCCCGTTGCTAGCGTTCCAAACACAGTGGGGTTATCTTGATAGGGTTTCAAAAAGCGCGCAAGATTTGCTTTTTGCGGCGCTGTCATTTTGTCGGGATCGCCCGATGTGACAATCAACTTGCCGCCTCCTGTCGCTAACAGCGGTGCCAGAATATCGGTCCAATAGCCACCACCTGGGCGGATTTCGACCACTGTCATTGACGGGCGAATGCCCCAGAAGGCTAAAGTTTGTGC
>JAYSRI010000021.1:0-5579 GCA_043721175.1 Alphaproteobacteria bacterium | reverse complement strand
TGCCGTTTTGGTCGGGGTACTCATAGCTCCAGTACCATTGATGGCCTGTCACTTTGATCGTCATGTCCACTTTCGCAGGTACCTGATCCGATTTGTACAGTAACGGAAAAGAAACAGCCGAAATGCCGACCAAAATCATCACGGGAATAACGGTCCAAATCACTTCGACCGTCGTGTTGTGGGTGAACTTGGCAGCGACCGGATTGGACCGCTTGTTGAACCGCACAACGCAATACACCAACAGCGCTGCCACAAACACCGAAATCACGGTGATGACAGGCATCAGGATCAGGTTATGAAAGACCTGAATATCTTTAGCCACAGTTGTGACTGGAGCCTGAAGACCCAAGCCCTTCTCGTGAGGTTGATCGGCCAAGGCCGCCCCAAAAACACTCAGTGATGTCATCACTCCTGCGGTCACCGCAGATTGCCAACGACGCATAATACGCTCCCCTTCGCAGGCACTCGCTTCGTGACTGCACCGCGACAGCGAATTAGATCGCTTTGGCCCACTGTCACGTGCTATGCTGCGCTTTAATTACGAGTGGTGAGGCGGACTCACCGTGCAGACAGGGTCCATAACACGCATACGTCAGGAGGCGAAAGTGGGGCGACACACCCAAAACATCTCAGTTTTCAGTTTCGCTGCGTTGTTGATGGCTGTTTGCCTGCCCTCTGCCAGCGTATCACAGACCGCATTTGTGCTCGGCGGCGGTTTTGCGCAAGAGTGTTACATCGCCGTCAAGGCCGGTGCGCCGTCGCGGTCATCACGCGCGGTGTGCAATCGGGCGCTCGAAACCGAAACCCTCACAAGTCGCGATACCGCGGCAACACTTGTGAATAGAGGTATCATTGCTCTGCGAGACCGCGAGGGCGACAGCGCTCTGGCGGACTTTGATGCTGCTTTGCGCCTAGATCCCGGCCTTTCAGCGGTATTTTTGAACCGTGCAGGTGCATATTTGCTCAAGGGACGCTGGTTGGATGCCAAAATTGATGCCGACACCGCCTTGGGCATTGGACTAAAAGAAGGCGAATGGGCCGCACACTTTAATCGCGGTGTTGCGTTAGAGCGCTTGGGCCAAATTAATGACGCCTATGCAGCGTTTCAACGCTCGGCAAACCTGGCACCGAATCGACCAGAAGTGCGCACTGAACTGGCGCGGTTTAGTGTCAGGACAGGCGAAGCTGGACGACCCTAACGCTTGCGTCTGCGACAATGAAGCGCACCACTGCCACTCTCCATCATTCACTTCATTGGCAATTTTGAGCTTTAATTTTTCAACTATCTGCAACTTGGTGTTTGCTGCAGCTTCAACCTAGCCTAACCTTTTCTGTAAATCGCAAAAGGTTCATCACATGTCAGAACTCCTCACATCCTCCCTTGTTGACCAAGCCCTGCAAGCGGGCTCGGAAGCTATCCTCAAAGATGCTCTTTTGAATGCCGACGACGGGGAGCTGTATGTTGAGCGCGCCCGCGGCGAGAGCTTTATGTGGGATGATGGACGGCTAAAATCGGCGAGTTATGACAGTGATGAAGGGTTTGGTTTGCGTGTCGTCGCTGGCGAGGCCGCCGGTTATGCGCATGCCAACGAACTGACCAACGGATCGCTGACCCGTGCCGCCGCTGCAGCTAGTATCGCCAAGCGCGGCTATAGTGGCAACCTCGCCATCGCGCCTGCACGCACCAACGTCAAACTTTATAGCGACATAAACCCCCTTGCCGCACCCAGTTTTGAAACCAAAGTTGATACCTTGGCGCAGATTGACGCTTATGTGCGGGCCAAAGACCCACGGGTGGTACAAGTCAGCGTGTCGATGGCTGCATCACACAAGGAAATCGCCATCGTCCGTCCTGACGGTGACGTGCGCACTGATATTCGCCCGCTTGTAAGGGTGAACGTCAGCGTAACAGCGGAAAAAGACGGTCTGCGTGAAAGCGGCTCTGCCGGTGCTGGTGGCCGAGCTGGTTACGGCCAATGGATCGAAGAAACCAATTTGAAAGCCATGGCAGACGAAGCGTTGCGCATTGCACTCGTTAATCTAGACGCTCGCCCTGCACCCGCTGGGGAAATGGACGTCGTGTTAGGCTCAGGATGGCCCGGGATATTGTTGCACGAAGCAGTTGGCCACGGCCTTGAGGGCGACTTCAACCGAAAAGGCACCAGCGCCTTCTCCGGCAAAGTTGGACAGCGCATTGCAGCACCCGGCGTCACGATCATGGATGATGGCACATTAGAAGGTCGCCGTGGATCGCTATCGATTGACGATGAAGGTACGCCAACGGAACGTACAGTGCTTGTCGAGGACGGCATTCTGGTTGGCTATATGCAAGACCGCCAAAATGCCCGGCTGATGGGTGTTCCAGCTACTGGCAACGGACGGCGCGAAACCTATGCCCACGCGCCAATGCCCCGCATGACCAACACCTATATGGACTCAGGTGCCTACGATCCTGCTGAAGTGATCGCATCGATCAAGCGCGGTGTTTACGCCACCAATTTCTCCGGCGGCTCCGTGGACATTACATCGGGCAAGTTTAACTTCAACTGTTCGGAAGCCTATTATGTCGAGAACGGCAAAATCCTGCACCCGATAAAGGGTGCCAGCATCATCGGTGATGGCCCTACGGTGCTGACAAAAATCTCGATGATCGGCAACGACAGCACGTTGGACGACGGCATTGGCACGTGCGGCAAAGCAGGACAGTCAGTGCCAGTTGGTGTTGGGCAACCGACACTGCGGATTGGCGGACTGACGGTTGGGGGGGCTGGGTAATTTAGCACTTGATTTGTGTACACAATTTGTGTATTTAAGATGTAGGGACTGCACACCTAAGGAGATGAAACAGATGTTAGTGGATCAAAACCTAATATGGTGGATGGGGTATGAAGTTCGAGTGGGACGACGATAAACGAGAAGCCAATCAACAAAAGCACAGAGTTGACTTCGTGGATGCAATGTTGATTTTTGAAGGTGACATTTTGTCAGTGGAAGATAGGCGACAGAATTATGGCGAAAAGCGATTTAGGTCGATTGGTTTAGTTGATGGTGAGTGCTTTGTTGTTGTTCATACACTACGGGGAAGTTCAACGCGACTGATAAGCGCTTGGAAAGGTGGAACTGATGAGCGAAACTACTATTACTCGCATTACGCTGGAAGAAGCGCGCGCAATGAGAGCCCGGGGTGAATCTCGCACCTGCCCAGACGCTCCCGACGGCCCACCGCTGGGCGACGAATTTTGGGCAAATGCGGTTTGGGTAGAGCCTGCCAACCGTAAATCCGTGCACCTTCGCCTTCAACCCGATGTATTTGAGTTCTTCGTCAAGCAAACAGGCGGCAAAGGTCATATCGCGAAAATGCAAGCGGTTCTCAAAGCCTATGCCGATGCGCATCGCTAGCCTATTCCTCGCTAGCATCTCGCTTGTTGGTTGTGCAACGCGAACGCCTCAACCAGATTTGCCAAACGGCTTTGTCCACCTCTCTGAAATTGCCCCGACGATCCGCCAAGATATGCGTTATGCGGGCAATACAAACTTCATGCGCCGTCGCGCCAATGGCTATCAAGCGCGCGAGTGCATTGTGACCCGCCCAGCGGCGCAGAGTTTGAAAGTGGCGCAAGCGGCGCTGGTAGCGCAGGGCCTGACATTGGTGATGTTTGATTGCTACCGCCCTGCCCGCGCTGTCGCAGACTTCATGGCCTGGACACAAACGCCCGGCCCTGCAGACCCTGTGTGGCGACCAAATGTAGCCAAAGACCGCTTGGTGCCAGATGGCTATATTGCAGCGCGCTCGGGCCATTCGCGCGGGTCCACAATAGACTTGGGATTGGCACGACTGCGCCCGAATGCGCAAGACAAGGTGGCTCGCCAGTCGCCATGTGCACGCACTGATAAAAACACTCTCGATTTTGGCACCCCATTTGATTGCTTTGACCCCGCCAGCGCCACGGCATTTGCAGACGTATCACCAGTTGCACGAGCGAACCGCGACTTGCTCTTGAAAGCCATGAGCGATGCAGGCTTTCGCAACTATTCAGCCGAGTGGTGGCACTTTACGCTGGTGAACGAACCATTTCCAAACCAGATTTTTGATTTTCCCGTTACTGCACGCTCGTATTCGACCACGAATTAATAACACCACGCAGTTGACGTCTTCTAAGTGTCAACAAAAAGTTCTATCTGGACGATCATGGATCTTACATAGGAGCATCTCATGTCTTTCAACGTTAATGACATCATCTCAAAAATCGGCGGCAATGACCTTGTAAAGGGTCTTGCAGACAAAGCAGGCATTGGTGCCGAGCAAGCTCAAGGTGTTGCTGGCGATCTTTTGGCGCACGCCAAAGAATCTGGCGGCAACCTAATGGATAGCGCTAAAGCAATCGCCGAAAAAACCGGCCTTCCCCTTGATAAGGTTGAAGGCATGGCCGCGGGCCTTGGCGCAACCCTTACAGAAAAAGCAGGCGAACTTGGTGAAGGTGCAACAGCTATGTTGGGCGGTCTAATGGGCAAACTGCAAGACAGCCCACTTGGCGGCATCATCAAGGGCCTCGACAAAGACGGCGACGGCAACCCATTGAACGATGTTGCCGACATGGCAAAAAACGCTTTGGGCGGTCTTTTTGGTAAGAAATAAGCAAAACTGATTGTTACTGACCAGTTTATGACAGAAGTGAGGTTGACGACCAGAAGTCAATCGAGTTTCTGTTGTAAGATGGCATCCAAATACCCGGTTGGCATATTGCCATTCGGGTATTTTTGTATTTGGGAAACGTCTTATGGATAACTTCATCTCTTCTATTACACCTCAAGTCGTGTCGATTGGCACGAAAGTCTTGGGGGCTCTGGTTCTTTGGTTCGTTGGCGGTTGGGTCATTCGCCTCGTTCGCGCAACAGTCGGTAAAGCGCTTGAAAAGGTCGACATTGATGTAACCCTCAAGCGTTGGGTTGGCTCATTGATTTCAATCGGCCTGAATATCTTCCTCGTGATCGCAATTCTGGGCGTTTTCGGCGTTGAAACCACCAGCTTTGCAGCTTTGATTGCAGCGGCCGGTCTTGCGATTGGCGCGGCTTGGTCGGGCTTGTTGGGTAATTTTGCAGCTGGCGTCATGTTGCTTATATTCAAACCAATCAAAGTGGGCGATTTCATCACAGCTGGTGGCGTGACGGGCACCGTGGTTGAAATCGGCATGTTCGCGACTGTCATCAACACACTCGCCAATGTGCGGACGATTGTGGGCAACAATGCGATCTCTGGTGGCGTAATTGAGAACTTCTCGGTCAACGCGTTTCGGGCCGTCGACTTACGCGGTCAATTGGCCGCAAGCGTTGACCCGCAAGATGCGATTGCGCGTTTGACACCAGTGATCGCGGCGATCCCCAACGTATTGGCTGATCCTGCTCCAACCATCGAAATCCTTGAATTTACCGAGGCTGGACCGAAGTTGGTCGTTCGTCCGTTCTGCCATAATGACCATTATTGGCAGGTGACATTCGATACCAATGAAGCCATCGCCAAAACTTTTGGTGCAGCAGGCTATCCACAACCTGCCGCTGCGCGCTCAATTAAGCAGGTCTAG
>JAYSRI010000020.1:0-2239 GCA_043721175.1 Alphaproteobacteria bacterium | reverse complement strand
AGTCGGCGGTGAGATCAGTACTACATTGCGCGCTTCAAACCCTGCCAACAAAGCACCTGCCAGCGCAACACCGCCAAAGGAGTGGGCCGCAACACTGTCAATAGGTCCCATTGCGGCCTGCACATCGAATATCGCTTGGACGCTCAATGCCAGATTGCAGGAATCGCCTTGAGAATATCCGTGGCCAGGAAGATCAAGCGCCACAACGGCTTTACCGCGTGCTTGCAACATCTCCACCATTGGCGTCCACAGGCTGTTATCATCTTCCCAGCCGTGCACCAGCAAAGTCGCCGGTGCGCCAATCAAGTCACCTTCCAGACGCCATGCCGCAATCTGATGGCCGTCCATCCCGACCATTTGATGATCACCGCCTGCAACAATCGGGCAAATGCGAGGCACGGCACGCCGCTTTGGGCTGCCCCCTGCGGTTAAAAGTTGCTTGGCTTGGGTTGCGATATCAGTCATGGCTTGGGTGTGACTGCCCCTCAATCGCTTTGCAAGCCAGAACGGCAAAAATTACATGTCCGACGATACTTTATATGCCGCTGCCACAATCTTGATCGTTCGCGACGGGGGAGATGGCCTCGAAGTTTTGATGGTTGAGCGCCATGCTAATATTGGTTTCGCCGGAGGCGCGTTGGTTTGGCCTGGCGGTAAGATTGACCCTGCAGACTATGACAATGGCTGGTTGGCAGCGGCGACTGATTTGGCCCAATATGAGGCGGATGAGCGTGCCGCAAGAGTTGGGGCCGTGCGCGAGGCCTATGAAGAATGCGGGCTGTTGCTTGCCACGCGAGACGGCCATCCTGTCGGTAGCCATGCCGATAGTTTGACGTCGATGCGCCAACGGGTAGATCAAGATGCCAGCCTTTTCCAACCACTGGTGCGTGGTCACGGTCTGACACTATGTACTCATGACCTGCATCCGTTTGCGCGCTGGATACCCCCCCCTGCCCTGCACAAACGCTTTGATACACGGTTTTATTTGGCCCGAATGCCAAAAGGGCAAGCGCCTATGCAAGACGGCACTGAAGCGGTCGATGTTATCTGGATCAGGCCACAGGACGCGCTGGATCAATTAGCAGCAGGTACCCGCAAAATCATTTTTCCAACGGCCCGTAACCTCGAACTTTTAGCTCTATCCAACAATGTCGAGGCCGCCTTTACAGACTTGGCGGCTCGTCCCCAAGGCATCGTCCAGCCTGTCATTGAAGATGGCGTTTTAAGAATCAGAACCGATCTTGGCTATCCCGTAACTGAAGAGCGATTGGACAGTGCGCTGCGGGGATAGCTCATGATGGCTGTAAAATAAGTAAGCGCTCACTTGCTTTTATTATTGAGCTGTGTAATAAGCTGTTCATGGCGCTCGGGTAGCTTGAGCGCAGGAGACATCAACATGCGTTCCAAGATTTTTAATGCGCTTTACATCACGGTTTCGGCAGGTTTTGTTTTTGCTTTAGCGCCACTGTCGCTTTTGCCGGGCAACAAGGCGATACGATCCGCCGGGCGGCTGTATGCGCGCACCATTCTGTTTTTGATGCGCCATGTCGCAGGCATCAAGATTGAGATGCGCGGTGCGGAGCGTTTGCCTAAAGGTCCATTTTTAATCGCGGCCAAGCATCAGTCATGGGGCGATGGCTATGCCATGGTCAGTTACTTTGACGATCTGACATTTGTGGCAGGCGATCATTTGGAGAAGTTCCCCCTTGTCGCCAACATCCTACAAAAGTTGGGCGCCATCGTGGTTGACAATTGCGGTGGTCACAAAGCGCGAAAGCGCTTGGCCGAGAGCTTTGTTGTCGCTGCCGACGAGAAGCGCCCAGTGTTAATCTATCCTGAAGGCCATTTATCCAAAGTTGACGAGCATCACGCTTACCGCTCCGGCGTGTGGCATATGCAGCAAGCCTGCGGTTGGCCTGTCGTGCCGGTTGCCACAAACTTGGGCCTGTTTTGGAGCCAGCAGGACGCCCACAAAACACCGGGCAACGCCACCAACGAATTCCTTGATCCTATTCCAGCGGGCCTTTCGAAGGACGAGTTCATGGCACGCTTAGAAACAGCATGTGAAGGCAATACGGCACGGTTGGTTGCGCAAGCCCGTGGTGGTCAACCGACAAAAGCTGTACTGGTCGGTTTCAAGGGTGAAGCGGCGACCTAGCCACAGGGACCGCGCAGCTAGTGCTGCGCCAGACTGCTGACAAACCTGTTTGCTCAAATTTTGGCTTTGGGAGCGCGGCAT
>JAYSRI010000019.1:0-2240 GCA_043721175.1 Alphaproteobacteria bacterium | reverse complement strand
ACTGAGTTTTAACTAATCTTGCGCTGTCATTTCGGCGCTGTTCTCGCGCTAAATCGCTACTTTGTAACCTTAAAAATGCGACTCGTTTGCGGTGCTGCAGTAACCATGACCTGTCTCGTTTCACTAAATTAGACCTTCAAACAATCGCAAACCGATACCGAACAGCAATGCGCACCGCGCGCGTTAACATCTTTAGATGCACCATTTTGCCGCAAACGCCAAGGGGTGGGTTTTGTGCGTAACGGTGAGGCGGGGCATTTGGCGGGCTCGTGGCTGATATTGCGCTTGGCCGAACGTGGTGCAAGTGAACATGCTCCCTCATTTTGTGCGCCTGTCCTCGCCCCGCTTGCGGGGGAGGTGGCGCGAAGCGACGGAGGGGGCACACTTTCACCCTGCGCGCTGCCTATAATAAAGCACCCCCTCCGCCCTCCCAAGAAAGCGGGAAGGCACCTCCCCCGCTTTGCGGGGCGAGGACAAGCAAGCACGCGCTTTGATGCCGCCGCTGGCACCTGTAACATTGTGTTTTTGTGAAGATAATGTCTTTTTGAAACAAGGTTTTGCGTGAACGAAGTGGGTGGCAAAACCGTTCCAAAACCTCTTTTCCGACCTGAGAAATGAGCGGACATTGGACCGCCCAGCGCCTGCGCCAAGAACGAACGAGTGCTGAGCGCTCCCATTTTGCGTTATGATACAATAAGTTGTGACAAGTTCACCGGACCGCGCGTGTCCCACGCGCCTGCTGACGACATCGCCACCAATTAGCAATTTAGCGCCTGCCCCCCGAGCGCGACGCGATGACCTCCTCCATCATCACCCAAAGCCGCAACAGACCGCCACCACTGCCGCCGCCGCGCACACACTGGCCTACTATTACCGCTCTTTGACACGAGCAGGCTGAAGCCTGCGACCAACAAAATAGTGAAGATTGTACGTCCACCGCCGTTCCTGAGCTTGAGGGCGCGGGGGGTGATCAGCCGTGCGCGTAGGGGATAAATCAATAGGGAGACATGATGCGCGTTAAGATGGAGGCATTGGCAGGCCGCGGTTCGAGATTACCCCAACTCGCCCGGCTTCACATCATAACTCACGTTACAATACTCGCATCTCACGCGGATCAACCCGTCAGACTCCACCATATCCGCAGCCGCCGCAGCGCCAAATTGCTTCAACAAAGCCGTGATGCGCGATTGAGAGCAGGTGCAGGCGGTCTCTATTGGTTTGGCTTCGAAGAGGCGCACGCCGTCTTCGTGGAAGAGGTTGTAGAGGAGATCGCCAGCCGACAGTTCGGGGTTGACCAATTCGCGGTCGGCGAGGGTTTCAAACAAAATGGTGGCATTGTCCCACGCCGCACCTGTATCGCCACGGGTGCTATCTCCGGCAATCTGCTGGATCAAGGCACCACCGGCTCGCCAATGGGTGCGGCCTTTGGCGTCGGTGTGTTTGGCACACGCGATGCGTAAACGGGTCGGGATTTGCTCGGACTGAGCAAAATAAAGCGCCGCAGCCTCGGCAATTGTATCGCCTTCCAGCGGAACAGTGCCTTGATAGCGGTCCATATCGTCACCTTGGTCAATCGTCATCGCAAACACGCCATGTCCAATCAAATCTTGCAGGCTGGGCTCAGGATTGATGGCTAAGAAATCGGCCAAACCATTTTTATCTACACTGGCATAGCCGCGTAGCGAGCCGTTGGTGCGATATTCGGCGACCACAAACCGCAATACACCTTCAACCCCCGGCAGGCCTTGCGCTTGTACGATCAGTTTGCCGTCAAACTTGAGTGACGCGCCAACCAGTGCCGATAAGGTCAACATCTCGCCAAGAACTTTGGCAATCGGGGTGGGGTAATTGTGACGCTGCAACACTTCGTCAACAGTGGCCGGGCCCATACGCGCGATACGGCCACGCACAGGCTCACCGTCTATTTGGAACGCTGCGACGATATCATCTGCCGCCGCCATTGGGTCAGCATCGGGGTCTTGGAGGTTTTGGAAATCTGTCATCTTGGTGGTCTATTTAGTGTCGTTTGCACCAAAGCACCACGTCAGAACTGCCTTCTGCGCATGAATGCGGTTTTCGGCTTCATCAAAGATGCGGCTTTGTGGGCCGTCCATCACGGCGTCGGTAACTTCATCGCCACGGTGTGCTGGCAAACAGTGCAAGAACACGGCATTGGATTTGGCGCGCGCCATCACATCAGGATTGATCTGGTAAGGACCAAGCGCCTGCATCCGCTCGCT
>JAYSRI010000018.1:0-5596 GCA_043721175.1 Alphaproteobacteria bacterium | reverse complement strand
TCGACACGCGCGCTTTAACGACGCGTATCAGAGACCTCGGTATGCCCCACGGCGTCGTCGCCCATGATCCAAGTGGCGTTTTTGACCTTGAGGCGCTGGCGGCACAAGCGGCAGACTGGAGCGGCCTAGAAGGGCTCGATTTAGCAAAGGACGTCACGTGCGTGCAAAGCTATAGCTATGACGAAACACGTTGGTCGTGGCCTAACGGTGCGCAAAAGGTCTCTCAACCAAGGTTCAAGGTTGTTGTTTTGGACTTTGGCGTTAAAGAAAATATTTTACGCTGCCTTGGTAGTATTGATGCCCAAGTTTACGTCATGCCTGCCAGCACCTCGTTTGAAGATGTTCTGGCGCAAAAGCCAGATGGGGTTTTATTGTCCAATGGTCCCGGCGACCCTGCAGCAACGGGTGCCTACGCCGTCCCAACCATCAAAGCCATCATCGCAGCTGGTGTACCTGTTTTTGGAATTTGTCTTGGCCATCAAATGCTGGGACTTGCTTTGGGTGGCAGGACGATCAAAATGTCTCAAGGTCACCACGGTGCCAATCATCCAGTTAAAGACCTTGCAACCAACAAAGTCGAAATCGTGTCTATGAACCATGGCTTCGCGCTGGATGCCTCCAGCCTACCAGATGGGGTCAAACAAACGCACATCTCATTGTTTGACGGCTCAAACTGCGGGATCGCACTGGCAAACAAGGCTGTATTTTCAGTGCAATATCATCCAGAAGCCAGCCCCGGCCCAAAGGACAGCTTCTATTTGTTTGAGCAATTCGGGGCTGCGATGGCACAGTACAAAGCCTCACGCGCTTAACCTACTCGACAATCGCGAGCGCTGCTTTAAGGTCGCATCAAAATAACGATTTGCTCAGGGTAACATTCTCATGTTTCAGCGCTTCTTCACAGAGCTTCGCGATGCGAAACTGCCGATTAGCTTGAAGGAATATCTGTTGCTTATGGAAGCGATGGACCGTGACGTGATTGATAATGACATCACCGAATTTTATTTTTTGTCGCGCTCGGCCCTTGTCAAAGACGAGCGCAATTTGGACAAGTTTGACCGTGTGTTCGGTCACGTTTTCAAAGGTCTCGACAAGACATCCGACGCTTTAGGAGCCGCCATTCCCGAAGACTGGTTGCGTGCGCTAACCGAAAAATATCTGACCGAAGACGAGAAGGCCGAAATTGAAAGCCTTGGCGGTTGGGAAAAGTTGATGGAGACATTGCAAAAACGCCTCGAAGAACAAAAAGAGCGTCATGAGGGTGGTAATAAATGGATTGGAACGGGCGGCACCTCGCCATTTGGTGCCAATGGTTACAATCCCGAAGGCGTTCGCATCGGCCAGAAGGAAGGCCGACATGGCCGCGCCGTCAAAGTGTGGGACAAACGCGAGTATAAAAACCTTGATGACAGCGTTGAGCTCGGCACACGCAACATCAAAGTTGCTCTGCGTCGATTGCGGCGCTGGGCGCGTGATGGTGCCCCCAATGAGCTGGACCTAAAAAGCACTATCGATACGACCGCTAAAAATGGCTATCTAGATGTGGTGTTACGACCTGAACGCCGCAACACGGTCAAGGTGTTGTTGTTTTTTGACATTGGCGGTTCGATGGATAGCCACATTAAAGTTTGTGAGGAGTTATTCTCCGCGGCCCGCACCGAGTTCAAACATATGGAATATTTTTACTTCCATAACTGCCCATATGAGGACGTATGGAAAGACAATCGCCGCCGCGCCAATGAGAAACTACCGACTTGGGAAGTTCTTCACAAATATCCTGCCGATTACAAAGTGGTATTCGTAGGGGACGCCACGATGAGTCCTTATGAAATCACTTATCCCGGCGGCAGTGTCGAGCATTGGAATGAAGAGCCCGGTGCCGCTTGGCTCAAGCGTATCAGCGATGTCTATCCGCATATGATTTGGATCAATCCGGTACCTGAACGCCATTGGGCGCATACCCCATCGGTGAGTTTGATCCGCGATGTGATCGGCCAGGACCGGATGTTCCCGATGACCTTGCAGGGCCTCGATAGCGCGATGCGGGAATTGGGCCGATGAGTAGCTCCAGAGTTTAGGCTTTACAGGAACTTAGGGATTTTCGCGTAAGTCGGTGAACATGGATATGTCCCTCCCCATTGTGACCAGCTCAATCGCATTGTTCGTGTTCGCTGGCTTTATGATTTGGGCGGGCATCGGCGATGTGCGGACATTTTTAATTACTAACAAGCTCAACATGACGATTGCGGGTACTTTCCTAGTGCTCTGTATTCCGATGGGTCTTGGATGGAATGATATTTTTAGTCACTTGAAAGTTGGCTTGATCACAATCTTTATCACATTGGCCTTATCTTATGTCGGTGTCTTTGGAGGTGGTGACGCCAAAATGACCGGGGCTGCCGCGCTGTGGCTTGGCCCGACGGCTATGTTGCCTTTTATTACTTACTTCATTTTGGCAGGCGGTGTTTTAGCGCTGACTTTGATCATCTCACGGCTTTTTGCGCGCCGCTATGGCCTGCCAAAATCGCCCAAATGGGCGAGGCGCTTGATGCGTAAGCGTGCAGGCGCGCCGTATGGTGTCGCTTTGGGCGTAGGTGCTCTGTTGGCTGTGCCAAGCACGCTGTGGTTTTCCAACACCATCTTTGCATAATCGCCACTTTCGGCGCGCTCACCGCGCAATAACCAGAACGTCGTTAACCCCTTCTTAGAACCTGTTTACGCATTGTGGCTTTTGAAGTGGTCTGCTCGAAGTGATTCTCTATTGTAACCAATGAGTAATTCAAAAACAGCAGTTAAACAGACTAGGAGCGGCGAGCGTGAACGTCAGACAAATAGCGATTATTGGGGCTGCATTGGTCGTTGCCGGGGGCGCATTCGTGTGGATGCGCGGCCAAGCAACTGCTAATCAAGCCAGTAATGCGCCGGGGCCAGTTGCTGTCGCAGCGCCGTCTAAAACTCAAGTTCTAGTTGCCAAGCGCGACTTAATGATTGGCGAGCGCATTTCGCCGGACTCTCTGGGTTGGCAAGATTGGCCTGATACGGGCACAACATCGGTGGCGTTTTTTGTTCAATCAAAAAACCCGGCTGCAGTCAAAAGTTTTGAGAACGGCGTTGTTCGCCAGGAAATGGTAACCGGGGAACCTGTTACCGACAAAAAAATTGTTGCTGTTGGTGCGGCAACGAGCTCCATGGCTGCCTTGTTGACGCCAGGTATGCGTGCAACCTCAGTCATTATCACCCCTGAATCCGGTGTTGCCGGCTTTGTGTTGCCCAATGACCGTGTTGACATTATTCTGACGCGCGAATTGCAGGTGCAAGCTAACGGGCAAACCCGTGCTCAAACCGTTGCCTCAACCATACTTGAGAATGTGCGCGTGTTGGCGATTGACCAAGCTGTGTCTCAGGTCAAAGATCAAAAGGCCATTGCCGGTTCGACCGCCACTGTCGAGCTGACATCGGTTGATGTCGAAAAGCTGCGCTTGGCCGACAAACTTGGCGATATATCGCTCATGTTGCGTGGCTATGCTGACGCGGCGGGTCCAACCTTGGCGCGCGCTGATAGCCCTGTGATGGCACAGCCGTTGCCGGATGCCCCCGCCAAAGGTGCCGCTCAATCAACGGCAGCACCAGCGGCTCCCAACATCCCTATTCCCCCGCCCACAGCAAAAGTAGCGCCCAAGCAAACCGCTGAAGCATCATCTGTCAAAGTTTACCGAGGTGGTCAATGAGAACCTCAAAGCACACACGCACACAATTATTGGGCGCCATCGGCGTCTTGATGGTGGCCATCAGTCCAAACATCGCCGCAAGTCAATCGGCTTCTCAGCAGATGATGGGCGGGCCAAATACTCAGGTTCCCGTTCAACGTCTATTGTTGGCGCAAGGCAAATCGGCCATCATTGACTTACCTGTTGAGGCTCGCGATGTCGTGGTATCAAATCCAGAGACAGTCGATGCCGTTATGCGTACATCGCGTCGCGGTTTCCTTTTGGGCCTCAAAAATGGCGAGACCAATGTGTTTTTCTTGGACGCCCAAGGCCGCCAAATTCTCACACTAGAAGTGCGCGTCGCGCGCGATACCAGTGAATTGGATTCACTCATTTCGCGGCTTGTTCCTGATGCCCGCGTTCAAGCCGAAGCTGTCGGTGAATCCATCATTTTGACCGGCGAAGTGCTGAATGCAGCAGCCTCCGACCGGATCTTGCGCATTGCACAAAATTACGCCGGCGGCCCCGAAAAAATCGTCAATCTGATGAGCGTGAAAACAGGCGATCAGGTTCAACTGCGGGTCCGCATCATCGAAATGCAGCGCTCTGTCATCAAGCAATTGGGTGTTAACCTCAGTGGCTCAAACATTCTCAACCAATTGCTGCCCCGTGATTGGGGTCTAAAGCTCGCAACAGCTAACGGCTTCTCGACCAATGGATCGTTTTTGGGCGGCACAACGGTTGACGCAACCTGGGCGCAAAACTTCATTCGCCCTGTCAGCAACGCGTTTGGCAGTGGTGTATCTGCGCTCTTAAATCCAGCTACAGCGGGTGTCCCCGGTGGCTATGACGAAACAATTGACCCAACCACAGGACGGCTAAAAATCAAATACGGCCCGGGCGAGCTTGTTACGGGACAACGCGGCGACACCAACGTCCAAGCACTCGAGCGCGTTGGTTTGGCGCGCACCTTAGCTGAACCAATTCTCACGGCAACATCAGGCGAGTCTGCAACATTTCTGGCAGGCGGCGAATTTCCGGTTCCTACTGCGCAAGAGGGCAACCGGATTTCGGTTAGCTTCAAGCCTTTTGGAGTCGGCCTTGGCTTTACACCAACGGTTTTCAGCGCAGACCGGATATCTTTGAAGATCTCAACCGAAGTATCCGAAATTTCAACCGCGGCTTCCTTCCGTCAAGCCGATACCGTGATCCGCGACACAGCTGGCAACATCACGGAGACAATCCGCGGACTATCAATCCCCGGCGTTTCGACCCGCAAAGCCGAGACAACACTGGAGTTGCCGTCAGGTCGCTCCATGGTGATGGCCGGCTTAATCCAACAATCGACGCGTCAATCCATTGAAGGCCTCCCCGGCCTGAAGGACTTGCCGATTCTTGGCAATTTGTTCCGCTCACGCGACTTTCAGAGCAATGATACTGAATTGGTGATCATCATCACGCCATATTTGGTCAATTCAACATCGATGGACCAGCTTCAAACACCAGCTGACGGATATGCGCCAGCAACCGACGCTGAGGCGTTGGTGATGGGTCGCATGAACCGCATTGTTCGCCCCAGTTCCACCCGTTTGCCGCAAGGGCGTTACCGCGCTCCTGTCGGTCACGTTTTGCAATAGGATTTTTGCCATGACGACGACGCAGAAAGCGCAATCTTCCCTGACCCCCTTTGATCGAGGCAAGGCTATCGCCTTGGTCGGCGTAACTTTGTTATTCGCGACAGGTTGTGGCGCAGGTCAAGCCGCACGTGAACGCGATGCTGACAATCCTGTCTTGCAATCGCATTTGCATCGCACCGTACTGGAAGCCCACACACCGACTGCAGTACCCGTTGAGGCGCGCCTTGTGTTGGCAGCCGCCAATGGTGCCCA
>JAYSRI010000017.1:0-2244 GCA_043721175.1 Alphaproteobacteria bacterium | reverse complement strand
AAAAAGGCGAACAGATAATCATGTTGACCGATCTTAAGACACCAGACCGTTCAACCTTGCTCGCTTGGTACAAAGCCAACGGTGCGGCTGAGTTGGCTTTGCCTAAAAAGATCATGACAGTCGAGACGATACCTTTACTTGGCACTGGCAAAGTGGACTATGTAACATCTCAAGTGATCGCGCAGGCCAAGCCCGAAACGGTTACTGTCTGAAAATAATGCAAGTTTGGCACTTACAGTGGGATGACAAACGCCACCAGCGTCCCTACCTTGTCAGTTATGACCCAAGACACAAAAACACCCGACCTCGAAACTGTCGAACCTGCACCAACGCAGGCACATCCAGCCAGTTCGTTTGCTAGCACGCCTCCACGTTTCGAGACGTTCGATGAGTTTTACCCCTATTATATTGGCGAGCACAGCCATCAAGACAATCGCCGTTTGCACGTCATTGGTACGGGTTTGGCGATCTTGAGTCTGTCCCAAGTGCTTATGTGGGGCTTTGTCGGTGGCTTTAAGTATCTCATTCTGGCAGCCATTCTCGGCTATGGCTTTGCTTGGGCTGGTCATTATTTCATCGAGAAGAACAAGCCCGCGACTTTTACTTATCCTGCCTGGAGCTTGATGGGTGATTTCAAAATGTTTTGGGAAGTCGTGACGCGCAAACGCGCTTGGTAACTGCCCCGTCATGTCCATGATGTTTGGCTTTTTGCGAGCAATGAATGTGGGCGGGCGTCGCATTAGCATGGTTGACCTTGCCGACACGCTGCGGAAACGCACCGAATTGAGCGGATGGTTGCTAAGTGGGGCAAGCTCGTCTGAACGTCGTGGCGTTGTCGCGCGTCTTGTGCGCCCTCTCAACTGCCGTAAACCCTTGAAATTCCCTACAATCAACCGTAATTACGCCACATCACGCACGCGGACTCGCGGCGGGCAGACCCTTTAATATTGTTTAGCAATCATAAAGTGTTGGCACGTCCATCCGGCGCGGACCCATTCCGGGGCCGCTCCTGTTCGCGGAGGCTAGCCGGAAAAAGGTACTAGATACATGGCACTACCAGAATTCACCATGCGCCAACTCCTAGAAGTGGGCGCTCACTTTGGCCACCAGACCCACCGCTGGAATCCTAAGATGAAGCGTTTCATCTTCGGTGAGCGCGCCAACATCCACATCATCGATCTATCGCAAACTGTTCCTTTGTTGCACCAAGCGCTGCTGCGTGTGCGTGAAGTGACTGCAAAAGGTGGTCGGGTTTTGTTTGTCGGCACCAAGCGTCAGGCATCTGATCCCGTTGCCCAAGCCGCACAGCGTTGCGCACAATATTACATCAACCATCGCTGGTTGGGTGGCACACTGACAAATTGGCAGACCATCTCCAAGTCCATTGCGCGAATGCGTGAAGTTGAAGCTATTGTGCAAGGCGATGCGCCTGCGGGCCTCACTAAAAAAGAAATCCTCAATCTGACCCGCGAATACGAAAAGCTAGAGCGTTCGCTCGGTGGCATTCGCGATATGGGCGGTATTCCAGATTTGATGTTCATCATTGACACCAACAAAGAGAACATTGCCATCAAAGAAGCTAAGAAATTGGGTATTCCAGTTGTCGGCATGCTCGACAGCAATTGCGATCCCGATGAAGTCAACTATCCAATTCCAGGCAATGACGACGCGGCACGCTGCATCCAATTCTTCTGCGATCTCATCGCGGACGCCGCTTTGGACGGTTTGGCTGAAGGCCAATCGGCATCAGGCGTAGACATTGGCGCCATGGAGAACCCGGTTGAGCCTGTATTGGCGCAAATCACCGAAGAGTTTGCAGAGCCTGAAGCTGAAGTTGCTGTCACAGAATCGGCTGAAGCAGCTCCAGAAGCACCTGCTGAAGCCTAAATTGCTGGCGCTCCGACTGGCGAAAAATGCCAGTCGGTCGCCTCCGTAAAATCTAAAATATCCAAGGGAGATTATCATGGCCGAGATCACGGCTGCCCTCGTTAAAGAACTTCGCGAGAAGTCTGGCGTTGGCATGATGGACTGCAAAAAAGCACTTGTCGAAAATAGTGGCGACATCGAAGCGAGCATTGATTGGCTGCGCGCCAAAGGCTTGTCGAAAGCTGCTAAAAAAGCCGATCGCGCTGCGGCTGAGGGCCTCGTCGGTGTTTTGGTTGAAGGTACAACTGGCGTCGTCGTCGAACTAAACGCTGAAACTGACTTTGTGTCCCGCAACGAACAGTTCCAAGCGGCCGTCAC
>JAYSRI010000016.1:0-2245 GCA_043721175.1 Alphaproteobacteria bacterium | reverse complement strand
AGGACTGCCGCGCTCCTTTGATGATTAAGGTGCCGCCAAAAACGTCATCGCCGCGACAACATAGCCCTCAACGGCTCCGCGCACCGATGATTCTGGATCAATACGGAACAAGGGTGAGTGATGGGGTGGGGCCTTTTCGACGTCGTCAACGACAGACCCACCAACATTGAAAAACACGCTTTTGACGCTGCCAAATTCGGGCGCGCCATAATAAGCGAAGTCCTCAGCACCCATACCGGATCGCAAAACCGCTGACATGCGCGACGGACCAAAAGTGGTGGATAACGCGTTGCGCAAAACGGCTGCACTGGGGGTATCATTCAGATTAGGCGGAGCCATTTCGTTGCGCTCAGTGACCACCGGCATGCGGTCGGCCGGTACACCATACGTGCGAGCTACCCCATCTGCGATACGCTTGATGCCAGTCAGTAATTGCGCCCTCACTTCGCGATTATCAGCGCGTACTGTCAGCTCAAGGCGTGCATCTTCAGGAATGATATTGCGTTTAGTGCCCGCTTGGATCACGCCAACTGTGACAACGCTTGGCTCCAACGGGGCTACGGTTCTGCTCGACAGGGTTTGCAAGGCCATGACGATATTGGACGCGACAACAATGGGGTCAATCGCCTTGTGCGGTGACGCACCGTGGCCGCCAACGCCGCGCACCAAAATATCAACCGAGTCTGAGCTTGAATTGGCAACACGTTCTTCGACCTTAAACTTGCCCCGCTCCAGACCGCTGGCGACATGAAGCCCCAGTGCTACGTCGGGACGGGGAAAGCGCGTATACAGACCATCATTGAGCATCGCCAAAGCGCCACCAAGACGTTCCTCTGCTGGTTGAAACACTAATACGATGGTACCGCGCCACATGCTTTTGCGTGCAACGATTTGGCGTGCTGCACCAATAAGGCCTGTGATATGCACATCATGGCCGCAAGCGTGCATGACGGGCATTTCAACGCCATCTGCATCGATTTGGCGAACTTTTGACTCATACGGCAGGCCGTTTCTCTCTTGGATTGGTAGGCCGTCAATATCAGCTCGCAACAGGATTGTTGGCCCAGCGCCATTGCGGATAACACCAACAACACCTGTCTTGCCGACTCCTTCGGTGATCTCAATCCCGCCGATGGCGCGCAACTCTCGGGCAATGACGCCCGCTGTTCGGGTCTCCATAAAAGATAAATCAGGGTGGGCGTGTAGGTCTTCCCACAACGCTTTGAGCGAGCGGTTGTAATCTGCGGTCACTGTTGCCGTGAGTTCAGGCGCACGAACGCTTGAAAGGGCGGTACGAGGTGCCGGTGCTGCTGCGCCAAGAATCATGCATGCACATATCAACGCTGCGCTATATTTGAATGTCATTTTAGAGCCCCCCATTTTTCATCTCCGCCAGCTATGCGCGGTTTGTGCGCTTATGCCAATCCTAAAAAGTGACCTCACGCGACAACTTCGGACCGCGGCTTTTCAAGTCTCTTTTTCGCAGAGCAAAAAAGCGGACTGGAAGCCCGCAGTCCTTGCTTACATCATAAACTAGGCCTTTTTCACGCCTGCCCGCCAGTCCACAATAACACTGTCGAGCACATCCAAGGGCATCGCCCCTTCAAGTAGAACGCGGTCATGGAAGGCTTTAAGATCAAACTTAGCGCCAAGATCAGTTTTAGCGGCTTCGCGCAGCCGCACGATATTTGTCTTGCCAACCATGTAACTGGTGGCTTGTCCAGGCCAGACACAATAACGCTCAATTTCCGTGACGATGCTATCGCGCGTGTCACCCGTCGCTTCGATCATATAGTCGACTGCTTGTTCCTTCGTCCATTTAAGGGCGTGAATGCCTGTATCGACCACACAACGCGCTGCACGGAAAGCTGCCGATTGGGCATAACCAAGACGGCCTGCAATGTCGCCTTCATACATGCCCAGCTCGTCTGCCAATTGTTCGGCGTATAGCGCCCAGCCCTCGCCATACGCGCCAAACCACAGCATTTTAGAGCGCAGAAATGGCAGGCCTTCTGCCTCTTGTGCCAATGAGACCTGCAAGTGGTGGCCCGGTTGGGCTTCATGATAGGTCAATGTTGGCAAGGACCATTTGGGCCAAGCCGCCGTATCACGCAAATTGATGTAATAAGCACCCGGACGCGATCCATCGGGTGCTGGCGATTGGTAATAGCCACCGGGTGCCCCGGCCTCAGTATAAGCGGGCACGCGCTTCACTTCGCAATCGGCTTTGGCCAACGTCGCGAAC
>JAYSRI010000015.1:0-16225 GCA_043721175.1 Alphaproteobacteria bacterium | reverse complement strand
CAACGCCAAACACTTGGATACACAAGTAATTGATCAACGTGTTCGCCCCACCCCAGCCGAAACCAACCAGCCCAAGCGCAACCCAAACAAGTGAAGCCTGCAAGCTCGCTAATATGCACAAGCCTGAAACCATGATCACAAGGCTGGTGAGCAACAGGTTTTTTGACCCCATTCGGTCGCTTAAAAAGCCCGAGATGATTTTTGCGGTCAGCGCGCAAAGAGATAATAGCGCTAAACCTGAACCGGCTTGGGGAGACGTGAAGTTCAAGTCGCGCATATGCAAGAACACATTTTGAAAGATCGCCAATATTGTCCCGAACGTCAAAAACCCAGCCAGCGCCAAAAGCCAAAAGCTGGGCTGCGCCAAAGCGACACGCAGCGGTAGCGAGTTATCCTTATCGACTTGGCGTATTGTGCTCTCGCTCGTACCGCTGCTTGGCACGAGAAAATAGACGAGCAGGGCGAGTACCAACGGTACGAAAGCGAGATATGTAAATGCCAATCGCCAGTCCGTTGATATCAGCAGGCGTGGCATGATTTGTCCCATCACCATGCCGCCAACACTGGTGCCGGCCAATGCCAGACCAACTGCTAAACCACGATTGGCGTGAAACAGCCGCGTTACCAACACGATCATCGCCAGCGATCCAGACATCCCTATGGCAAAAGCAAATAGGCAATGCAGCGCGTACAAGTGCCACAGCTGTGTGGCTTGCCCATAAAAAAATACACCACCAGACAGCAACATCAGGCCGGTCATCGCGGTCATGCGCGCACCACCACGGTCCATCAACCAACCTGTCATGGGCAGCAAAAGTGCTGCGCCCCAAAAATTAATGGTGTCGCGGAATTTCAAATCGGCTCTCGTACCGCCCAATTCCTTGAGGATACTTTCATCAAACGTTGTAATTCCTGTTGTTGTCAGGCCATTGACACAAGCAACCACCAGCAAAGCTAGAAGGGCAATATGCCAGGGTTCAGATTTCGCTGACATATTTGCTCCCGAATTTCTCGACCCTTGCCGCCCAACACCAAATGTCAGATGATGCCCAGACGAGGGGCGTGTCAACATGGAACTGACAAACATGCAGTGGCGACTGGCGAGCCGCCCAGTTGGACCGGTCAAAGAGAGCGACTTTGAGCTTGTCGCTGGCAGGCTGCCTCAAATTGGGCCTGGCGAAATCTTGTGCGAGACTTCGTTTTTGTCTGTCGCGCCTGTCATGCGGCTTTACATGCTCAACGCCACACCGATTGAACCCGATCTTGATATTGGCGACGTTATGCATGGCCGCGGCGTTGGAACGGTGATTGCATCCCGCCATCCTGACTTTGCCATAGGTGATATCGTACAGGGTCGTTTTGGATGGCAACAATTTTCGCGATTATCGGGTGAAGCAACACAGCTGACTTTTAAGGTCACACAGCGCGTGGCGCCTATCGCGACGGCCCTTGGTCCACTTGGCATGACGGGTTGGACGGCTTGGGTTGGCCTGACGCAAATTGGGCGTTTGAAAGCTGGGCAAACTTTAGTTGTTTCTGGTGCTGCGGGCGGGGTTGGCTCCATCGTCGGCCCCGTTGCCGCCAATTTGGGTGCCCCGGCCATTGGCATCACGGGCAGCGACGAGAAGTGCGCGATGCTGGTTGAGCAATTGGGCTATAAAGCGGCAATCAATTACAAGACCCAGAACGTCGAGGCCCGTCTGCGCGCGCTTTGCCCAAATGGCATTGACGTATTCTTTGACAATGTAGGAGGGCCGATCCTTGACGCGGCATTGGCAAACCTCGCTCAATATGGGCGCGTTATACTGTGCGGCCGGATTTCGCAATATTTACTGGACGAAACCCAAACCTACCGCCTCGCCAATTGGGGGCAAGTGGGTGCAAAACGGGGCGCTATGGAAGCCTTCTTCATCTATGACTATGCTGCACAATTTGGCCAGGCTGAAGCGGTTATGGCAAGGTGGATTGCAGAAGGTTCGTTGCCGTTCACGGCCGATATTTCCAATGGTATTGAAACAATGCCCGCCGCTTTGATATCGCTATTTGACGGGACCAATCGTGGCAAACGCATTGTGCGGGTGAAACAGGGCGCAGTTTAGGTGGTATGGACCATTTCAAATCGACAGCGGTGCGGCTAATAAAGCTCGCCTGAGTGGCAGCCAGAGAACCGAGCGAGTTCCAATTCCTTTGCGAGACGATTGGATAAATTTCCCACCAAGCAAGGCCGCGCGTGCCCCCATATTGCCGAGGCCGCGACCGCTGCTGAGCCCTTGTGTGTCAAATCCAATGCCGTCGTCACGGATCCAAGTCTCAATCCCGTCATGCCCTTCCAATTGTGACGGTCTGGCCCCGATCTCGATGACGTTTGCTTGCGCGTGCACTAAAATGTTGCTGACCGCTTCTTGCACAATGCGAAGCATCGCGAGGGCATTCACAGCATCTAGCCAGGGCAAAGTCGGACATGGCTCGACTTTCCAAAGGCATTTGATACCCGCCTCACGCAAGTCAGGTTCAAGTCGGTGCCGGAAGTTTGCCAAGAGAGCGACCAAATCACCTTCAACGGGCGCAAGCGAATCGACCGTTATTTTCAGATCGGAGATTGCCCGGCGCAAGGTGGCAATCGTGCGGGGCGATTCATCGGCTTGCTTGGCAATAGCCAATGCTGTGATCAAGTTTGAGCCAATGCCGTCGTGCATTTCGCGCATGAGGCGTTCTCGCTCGCTTTCAATGGCAGCCTGCACTTCCAATTCGCGCCGTGCAAGTTCGCTTATCGCCAGGTTTTGGCGGGCTGTTTCGACCCGAATTTCAAGTGTTTGGTTGGCACGCTCGACCTCGCGCAGCGCGTCAACAAAGCGCCTGCCAATTGAGACAAGGAAGACGGTAAATAGGAGTAATCCGACGAAAGGTTGCGCATGAAAGCCCATGCCCTCCCAAAGGTTCAGGCTCGAACTGCGTCCGAGGTCATGGATCGACAATACGACGATCAAAATCACAACGAGGATCAGCAACGGGTGGTCCGCACTGGGTTCCCGCCGCCACGATTGAACCATCAGACCGGTTATGCCAGCCGTGATCAAGAGTGCACCCAGATTGTAAAACCCGTCGAGACCGTGGCTTTGGACACTGATAAAGCGGCCAATCGACAACAAGATGCAAAGTCCAAACAATATCAAAATAATGGCTCTGCGGTTTGGCAGCTTCAAAAAATCCACGCAAAAACTTAGCGACGCAGCCATCGCGAAGAACACCGAATAGTACGAGACCTCTAAAAAAAGCCGAGCGTCAATAGGCGCTTCATAGGCAAAGAAGTGGTAGTCGCGAATGAACCAAAACACCCCTGTCAGGGCAATCCAAAGTAACGTGTGTTCCTGACGCCGGATTAGCCACAACAGGAAAACGGCACATGTCAGGAATAACATCGTGACGTTGGCAGCAAGTGGGCCAGAAATGCGCAACAGAAACTGCCTATTATACAATTGTACCAAAGCGCGGTGCGCGCCGATTTTTACTTGACCAATGCTGAGGTTTAGGTCGGACCGTGAACTGGCGCGCACGATGATTTCATTCGACCCTGATTTAAGTAAGGCCTTTGACAAGGGCGCAAGATAGGGCGTGTTCCAGCCTATTACACGGGCACTATCATTTGGACTATTTCTCAAAATCTCAATTCCATTGAGATAGACGATCACGCCTTCGCGGTTGTTTTCAGTATAGATTGCCAGCGGTTCAGAACCGAATTTGCTTTGGTCGAAAGAAAATCGAGCCCAGGCGACGATTAATTTATTGTCGCCTTCGCGAGCGCGTTTCGACAAAGAATTTGCGGGCAGACGTCCATTAGACCAACCTGTCATTGGAATGGTTTGGCTTGGCGTGAAATTCAGCTCGGCACGGTCATAAGTTACGGTCTGGGTTTCAGTTTGGGCGGCTGCCCCGACTGGCCAAACCGCTGCCAACATAAAAGCCAAGCTAGTGAGTGTCCAGAATACCCAAACTTGCAGCTTCGAAAACAGCTTCTGCACGCGATGACACCTCAAGTTTGCGGTAGATATTTTTAACATGGCTGCCAATTGTATGTGCCGAGAGACCCATTAAATCTGCACATTCAGAATAACTGAACCCGCGCGCCAGAAGATTCAAGGCTTCAATTTCCCGCGTTGTTAATGGTCCTGCCGCATGGGGGGACGCATTGGACTGACTTGCCGACGTTGGTGCACCCAATAAAGTGCCGCCGCTAGCGCTACCGAGGCCCAGTTCATTGAGCAAAAGCCTCGCGATGATGGGGCTAATCGGAGAGCCGCCGCCATGGACCTGACGAATTGCAGCGACACAATCATCAAGGCTCTGATCCTTTAGCAAATATCCGCGCGCGCCCGCCTTAATGGCCGCGAGCACTTTGTGATGATCGGCAAACATGGTCAGCACCATGATATCGGCATGGGAGTGCAGACTGGCAGACAGGCGTATCAGGTCGGTTCCGTCGCCATCTGGCAAGCCCAAATCGCACACCAGTACGTCATAACCGCCTGCTGCAATGACTGTCGCGCCGTGCGCCTTTGTTGCGGCTCGTCCCATGATACTCAAATCATCGCATGAACTCACGACCGCTTCAAAGCGCTCGAGGACCATCGGGTCATCTTCGATGATGATCACGCGAATCATAGCTTCTTTCCCAGTGTCTCCAACACCCTCGTCATAATAGCACGGCGAGACATGCTCCAACATTATGAAGCGTTGCGCTCCATTGTGAACAAGACCTGACGCGAACCATCAGCGAAATCCCCAGTTCATGGGATATGCCTCCCAAAACAAGTGCCTCATGCTGCACTGAAGGGACAAGTAAGTTGGCGAATTTCGTCAAAAAACAGAGGAATAAAAATGCCAAAACAATTTCAAGTCGTTATTACTGCGGCGACACTGACCGCGGTTGCGTCGCTGGCATTCGCAGCACCACCCGCTGGGCAGACGCCCGTTTTTCAAAACCCTGCAACACAGGCCCCGCTGTTGCCAGCCAAGCCTAAGCTAGGCCCTTGTAACGTCGATCTTTCGGTTCAGCGGGTCCGGATTACGCGCGAAACACCGACGTCATCCAATTGGCTGGTCAATGTAGCGATTAAAAATGTTGGCTCTGACGCATTTGACGCCCCCGCCGCTTTTACAGGTCTGGTTGTCGAAGAGACGATTGGGACATATGTCCATGGCTGGCCGGCTGGTGACATTACCACAGTTGCTCCAGGTGCTGTGATCTCCATGAGCTACTCAATCGTCAGTTCCACTGCCCCCGAAAGGTCGGTCCGAACCTTTCTGAGCTTTGGCCCAGATGCGCCCAGATGTGGCGTTGATGGCAGTAGCGGAAATGATCAGCTGATCATTTCAGGTCCACAGATCGCAGAGTGGTCAAGAAGTTTGCGATTGGGCACCGAAGTTCGTCGGCCAGCAAGCTAATCCAATCAATGTCCATTTTAAGGAGTTCAACATGAACATCCAAACCAAACTGACTCTAGCACTTCTTGCGTTCGCACCGATTTGTTCTGCGGCACTTGCTGATCCACCAGTAGCAACAATTAACCCTGAAGCCCTGAAAGGCATTACAATCACAACTCCGGGTGCAGTCGCCAAAGCCCTCAGGCCCACACCAACGCCTGCGCCAACAGGGCCATGTTTGGCTGAGTTGAGCCTTGATCGATTTGAGATCACGCCAAGTGCTGATAGGGCAACCTATAATATCTCCATTACCATCGGCAACATCGGCTCGGAAGCAGCTATTGGGGAGCGCGACGTGCTGGGCATCTCGCTGGAAACAACAACCGCAAGTCGGGCGCGAAACTATTTTGCCCAGATGGCATCGATTGACGTTATCCATCCCGGCACCAGCCGCAACTTCACTGGTTTCATCGCGGCACGCGAGCTTAATCGTACCATGCGAGACTTTACGGCTCGAATTGACCGTGGCCCAGACGGGCCGCGCTGCGCCTATGATGCCCGCCGCACTAATGATGGACTTGGTATCAGCGTTACAAGGATGCACGAATGGCTCGATGCCGGTAACCCAAGTTACGTGCGCACGCGGTAGATATTAGAAACGGGAGCGTCAAAGGCGCGGTGGCGCTCCCATGAAAGCCAATTAGCTGTTATAATTTGACATTCCTACAGTTTGCCACAATCCTGCCGTTATAGGGGTAACATCCCGCCACTTTTGCGCCTATAGGTTCGGTTATGACAACTATTGCACTCGTTGATGATGACGAAAATATTCGTACTTCGCTTGAGATTTTGTTTCAAAGTGAGGGTTATCTTGTTCGCTCCTACCCAGATGGTGCGACGGCTTTGCCAGCATTGATCAGCGATCCCCCCGATATCGCGATCCTTGATATCAAGATGCCGCGTATGGACGGCGTGGAATTGTTGCGCCGTGTGCGTGAAAGCTCCGACGTTCCGGTTATCTTTCTCACGTCAAAAGATGACGAGATCGACGAAGTTATTGGCTTCTCCGTGGGGGCCGATGACTTTATTCGTAAGCCATTCTCGACGCGGCTTTTGTCGGAACGTGTCAAAGCCGTGTTGCGCCGTTCCCGCCCGCTTGATGCCGAGGACGAAGCTGGTAGCAGTGCCGAAGGCGACAAAAAAGTTGTCACGCGCGGTTCGCTAACGATGGATCCAAATCGCCACGCATCGCTATGGAAAGGCAAACTTGTGCGCCTGACCGTGACTGAATTCTTGCTGCTCCAAGCCCTCGCCCAAAGGCCAGGTTTTGTCAAAAGCCGTGACCAGCTGATGGACGCAGCCTACGACGATAGCGTCTATGTTGATGACCGCACGATTGACAGCCACGTCAAGCGTGTGCGCAAGAAGTTTCGTGAAGTCGATGGCGAATTTGACGCTATCGAGACGCTCTATGGGGTCGGATATCGCTACAAAGAAGCCTGAGAAGCGCGAAACCAAGCCCGGCGTCAATCGACGGCGGCGACGGCGGCGTGGCGGTATTGCAGGCATTATTTATCTGGCAAACTTTGCCGGCATTGTGATCCTAGTGCTCGGCTCATTATTGTTCAACGAATTGCGAACGGGCCTGACCCAAGCCAAGGCTGATGCCTTACGTGCTCAAGGCTCGACCATTGCTAGCGTGCTGGCCGAAGCGGCAATTCCCCCCGATGCCGAACCTATTCTTGACGAGAACCGCGCGCGTGCCATTCTCAAGCGCCTGTTTCGCGAACCCGGCGCGAGACTGCGCCTCTATGACCGGGACAGGCGTGCCATTGCGGACAGTGCGGTGCTTTATGACGAAGTGAGTGTGCGCCCATTGCCGCCCATCGGCCCGTCTGCTCCTGACATTGGGTTAGCGGCTGGCAAGGCCGTGGCCAACGCCCGTATTTTCATTCAAGGAGCGGTTGATAATCCCGAAGAGGCTCTTGCCGAGGAAATCGCAAGCGCATTGCAGGGCGTATCGGTGGCGCGCGAACGCTTTGATGACACCGGCAAGCGCGTCGTTTCGGTATCCGTACCCATCCAACGAGTCCGCGCAGTGGTGGGAGTTTTGACGCTGGAGAGCAGCGACGTTTCAAGCATCGTTGATGCAGAGCGGCGCGCACTTTATCCCTTCATTTTTGCCTCGATACTGGTGACAGTGATCTCGGCCAGCCTGTTGGCTTGGTCTATCGCCGTGCCATTACGCAAACTGGCTCAAGCGGCAGACAATGTGCGTCGTGGTCGCAGCACGACGTTGGAGACCGATCAGCTTCGCAAACGGCCCGACGAGATTGGGGATTTAGCCGATGCGCTGGAAGTCATGACGTCTTCATTGCGCGAGCGGATCGATGCCAACGAGAGTTTTGCAGCCGATGTTGCTCACGAAATCAAAAACCCGTTGGCCGCGATCCGCAATGCAGCGGAGTTGTTGCCGCGTGCCACTAGCAATGAGAGCAAAGCCAAGCTGGAGGGCATTATCCTCGCCGATGCTCGCCGTGTTGATCGACTTGTGACCGACATTGCCAACGCATCGAGGCTAGACGCCGAGCTGGCACGCGCCAGCAAGAAGCGGTTTTCGTTGGCTGATATGATCGACGACATGTCGCGTGTTTATGGCAGCATCGGCCATGCACGTGGGGTGAATATAGTCGTACATCACGCCGATAGCCTTGACCGGCTCAATACGGTGGGACGCGAGGAAGCTATTTCACGCGTGCTGACAAACCTGCTAGATAATGCCCTTTCCTTTTCGCCCAATGGCGGACAGGTGCGGATTTTAAGCCGCCGTGACCAAAGTCGCATACAGATAGTGATCGAAGATGACGGCCCTGGTATGCCCGACGAGGCGCTAGAGAGCGTGTTCAAGCGCTTTTATACCCACCGCCCAACCGCACAGGGCAAAGATGGACATGCCGATTTTGGTAAGCATTCAGGGCTTGGACTTGCCATCGCGCGTCAGATTGCAGAGGGTCACAATGGCAGACTTTGGGCGCAAAATCGTGATGATGGCGCGGGAGCCCGCTTTATCTTTGAACTGCCGGGTGCCTAAGAGCCGACGCTTGTACTATCGCGGTCCCTTTGGCTGATTTGACACGCGCAGTCCAAATTGTGCAATTGGGTCAGTGGGTAGCGATTGCAATGTGCTGAAAACGACCGGTGTTTGTGGTCTGGCATCAAGTATAATCGTATCGCCACTTTCCAGAAACCGCGCCACACTAATTGAGAACATGCGTTCTAATGCTGGCTTGTTCTTATTGCCGGATGCTGCCCGAAGTGGGCTAGCCCAACCAACACGGATGTCATTGACTTGGGCAGGCGTCAGAGTTGTAGGAGGAGCTGAGGCGGCGCTTGTGCGACCTGCCTGTTGCCCTGATGCAAATATGCGAGCACTGCGCTCGACACCGCCCAAATCAGCAAGCCGTAACTGCGCTCTGGTCAGAGCAATACCGCGATAAAACGACATTAAGTCCCGCAATTGCTGCGCAGAATTGCCCGCTCTTGGCTTTCCCGCTTGTGTGCCGATACGCAGAAAGTCGGCAATGGTTGTCTCGCGCATGAACTCATTGAGCCCAGTCATCGCGAAAGTCATATTGAGACTCCCCCAGTCAACCAGTTCCATTTCGTATTTTTCTAGCGACAACACATCGGTCTGGGGCGAGAATGTTGATAGGCCCGAAAACTTTAGAACTAGATTCTGCGACGCAATACTGGCAAGAACGCCTGCTGTTTGCATAGTCTGGCTGCCGTCATAGCTGGGCCTAGCGGTCAAACGCATTTGCATCGGCAATAATTCAGCCGCTGTTATGATACCTGCCGCATCGCGTTTTTGGGCCAAGGCAATTTGATCAATGCCAAATCCCAGACCAGCAGCCTCAACACTGAAATTTGACATATTTAAGCCTGCAATCCCGCTATCAAGGGGCCCACCAGTCAGAACGTCGTTCAGTTTTAAGTCAGAGGCCAATGCGGATGGCGCCGTGGTGGCAGTGCCACCCTGACGTGACAGGCTGCTTAAGCCGGATTTTAAGACTTCACCAAGCACGGCGAAGTATCGCGTATTGATGCCTTCAAGGCGCAGACTTGCAAAGCGGCCTTGCCATGCTTTTGCTTCCGCTCCACCCGCAACCGAGAAGTTCGTAAAGCCAAACAGGTCAATATTGCCGTCTTTCAAGCCTTTCAAAGTAAAGTTCGCCAAAGAGATTGTGCGAAACGGCGATGGCTTCGCGCTGTTAGGTTTAGCTGAGATTGAAATGCCATCAATCGAAGCGCCTCCAAGCGTCAAAGTCCCCAGTTTTGCGACATCAAATGCGCCGTCTCGACTGCCACTGAACCCATCCCAGAAACCCGCGCCGATGTCGTTCATTGATAAAGCGGCGATTTTGAACAGAGAAACACGATCCTCCATCGCAATATCTTTGATATTAAGGCTGTCAAAGCTGCGAACGTTCGAAGTAACCACAACATTCGTCAAGGTCGCCTCACTTGCGGTGAATTGAGTATTTTCTCCTTCATGAGCTTTTGTGTTGGAGAGGCCAGAAAGCGTGATGCTTCCGATACGGGCGCCATTGTTGCTGGCGTTTTGTGCGGCCAAAGCAGCTCTGTTTGAACTGAGGATGGTATTGAGAATTGCCAGCGGGCTATTTGTGCTAATGACACCGCTCATCGACACCTTCGCAACTTTGATGCTGGCACCATATGAAACATCGGTGGCTTCCAACGACAGCTGACCAAAGGTTGGGCCGCGCTCAGTTTGACGCGTGAGCGTCAAGGTACCAATTTTAACCTGTCCGTAATTCTGGTCTGTGACGTCAAGGTTTTCATAGACCGCCCGCTCATTGCTCAATTGTGTCCGCGTAAAACGGCGATCTGCGACCGGGCGATCTAGTTTCCAGGCTCGCAATGCGGCACGTAGTGATGTTGGGGTCGCAAAGTCGGGTGCTTGCGTGTGTGCAGTCGAAGCCGCGCTGCTCGGCAAGGTTTGGGGCATAACGGGTGTGACAAGGCCAGCGCAGCAAATAGTAGCAATCAAGCAGCGGCGAAATACCATTGTAATACCCTCAGATTTATCGTTAACGCGCGCCGGAGCGGCGCTGAGATAACTTAGAAATGCGACAGCATCACCAATAGAACAGTTTTTAAGCCTTGGCACTTCACTTTCTCAAAGATTTATGATAGATGAATATTGCTGGTGCAGTCCTGCACAGCATTCTCTGGTGGACCCCAGCCTCACGACGCATTTTGGCACTCAACGACTACGGTCTTTTTTCGAAAAGCGCGTTGTCGTGTTGTGTCGTTTTGTTTGTGGGCGTTGGCATGGTGCGAGGGCAAGATCGCGATGAGCGACGTGAAGAAAGCAATATTTTCGGTAGGTGATTTCGTTGTTTACCCAGCCCATGGTGTGGGTCGCGTAACCGGCGTTGAAGTTCAAATGATCGCAGGCATGAGCCTTGAGGTTTTTGTGATCGCCTTTGATCAAGATAAAATGACGTTGCGCGTGCCAACGTCTAAGGTAAAGACTGGTGGGCTAAGGGCATTATCAGGGCCTGCAATTATGGATGATGCGCTCAAAACACTGACAGGTCGTGCGCGTATCAAGCGCGCAATGTGGAGCCGCCGCGCCCAAGAGTATGAAGCCAAAATCAATTCTGGCGACCTGATCTCGATCGCGGAAGTTGTACGTGATTTACACCGTGCAACCGACCAGCCAGAGCAATCCTATTCCGAGCGACAACTATACGAGTCAGCCTTGGATCGTATGGCGCGTGAAGTTGCAGCGGTAGAAAGCCTTAACCGCGACGAAGCTATCAAGAAGTTGACCACCACTTTAGCGACTCGCGCTGCATAATTCAAAGCGCGGGCGGTCTATGTCGATTTGACCGCCCGCCGCTTGCTCCACCGTGTCAGAAAATCACTGCTAGTTTTTTGACAATGAGTGTCCCATTTTAAGCCAGCCTTTACCCCGAGCTTGTACAACCAAATTTGAAACGGCGCATCGGACCACGGTCTTTTGTGTCGCTGACCGAGAATACTCGGCAGACAAGAATATATGGTGGTATCATGGGAAAGACTGTTTTGATCGTCGATGACGATCCAGCACAACGTCGGCTGTTGCAAGCTGCTGTCGAGCGTCAAGGCTTTGCGACGCGAACAGCAGAGGATGGCGAGCAAGCTATTGCTCAAGCCATGGACCCGGCAGTCGATGTTGTGTTGCTTGACCTGATAATGCCCGGTGTTTCGGGCATGGAAGCTCTGGCTCAAATCCGGCAAAAACGCGAAGATTTGCCTGTGGTCGTGCTCACAGCGTCTGGCGGCATTGATACCGTGATTAAAGCCATGCAAGCGGGCGCGACCGACTTTTTTGTCAAGCCCGCAAGCCCCGAGCGGGTGCTGGTCTCTATCCGTAACGCGCTTAAAGTCGGCGAATTGTCGGGCGAAGTAAAGCGCTTGAAAAAGAAGAATGCGGGCACTTTTACTTTTGCCGATATGGTGGCGGGCGCGTTGTCAATGCGCCAAGTGATCCGCCTTGGTCAGCGCGCCGCAGCGTCCAACATTCCTGTATTGATCCTTGGAGAAAGTGGTGTTGGTAAAGAAGTCATCGCGCGTGCAATCCATGGTGAAAGCGAGCGGTCGGGGCGTCCGATCATCGCTGTCAATTGCGGCGCTATTCCAAGCAATCTGGTTGAGAGCATCTTGTTCGGGCATGAAAAAGGCGCGTTCACCGGCGCCCATGACCGCCACCTTGGCAAGTTTCAAGAAGCTGATGGTGGCACATTATTCCTTGACGAAGTAGGCGAACTTCCTCTCGACATTCAAGTCAAACTGTTGCGTGTCTTGCAAGAAAGTGAAGTCGATCCTGTTGGGTCAAAGCGCCCAGTCAAAGTCGACGTGCGCATCATCGCGGCCACCAACAAAGACCTCACACGCCTTGTCGCCGAAGGCCAATTCCGCGAAGACCTTTACTACCGCCTCAATGTTTTTCCAGTCGATGCACCCGCCTTGCGCACCCGCAAAGAAGACATACCGGCATTGGTCAAGCACTTTGTAACGCGCATCAATGCCGAAGAAAACAAGCGTGTTTTGGGCGCTGCACCTCAGACGCTCGCCATGCTGCAATCTTATGACTGGCCGGGCAATGTGCGCCAGCTGGAAAACACTATTTTCCGCGCAGTGGTGCTGTGTGACGGCGACTTCTTGTTGCCCGAAGACTTTCCCCATGTTCAAAACGCCATGCCCGAATTTCAGGCCACCACCGCCCTCCCCGAGATTGCGCTGCCTTACGCGGCAAACGAAACGATCTCGTTTACGCCTCCGATTGCTGCCAATACGGATCTTTTGGCTGCGGCGATGGAAACAGGCAATGGCGTGACGATTTTTGATCCGGCGGGTCATTTGCGCACACTCGAACAAATTGAGCGCGACCTGATCGAATACGCGATTGATCTTTATGCGGGTCATATGACCGAGGTCGCGCGCCGACTGGGGATTGGGCGTTCGACATTGTATCGAAAACTCAAGGAATATGACCTCGAAGAGCATGTAGCGCGCGCGGCAGGCTAAAGCTGGCGCACTTTGTCCACTGGTCAATTCTGTATCGATAGCTTATTTGATCGGCGTCAGTCATGATCGTGGAACCTGTCTTTGTTGCGTCAATCAAATCAAATCGCCTCGACGTCGCAACAAAGTGAAGCAACGGGTATAGGCGCTTGTTGGCTGGGTAAAAGCGCCGCGTTTGTATTTGGTGACGGTCGACTGATCATCGACAGCCAAACCACCACGCCCCACTCGGGCGGAATTTTGAGCATGGCGCACGACCCGGCTTTAGGAATTGTGTTCACATGTGGCGACGACGGCACAATTGCCGCGACAAATTCTAACCGTGACACCACTTTGTTATCGTCCCAAGGTTCTGCGTGGCTCGATACATGCGCCTATCACGCAGTTACCAAACGCCTTGCCGTAAGCACTGGACGCCGGGTCTTGGTGTTCAACACGGCAGTACCAAACAGTGACCCAATACATTACAAACCAGCACGCGCCGCAACAGCTTTAGCTTTCAGTGGTGACGGGCAATTGATGGCCATTAGCCATAGTGCAGGGGTCAGCTTGTTCAAGTTAGATCAACCTGAAATGCCATTGCACGAACTTGCGTGCTCGGGCGGTCCGGTCTCAGTTGCGCTTGACCACAAGGGCAGGTTTTTGATGGCCGGCTTGTCTGAACCCGCACTCGCAGGTTGGCGATTGGGTGATGGCCAAGGGTTCCGCATGGGCGGGTATCCGGGCAAACCACGCCAACTGGTTTGGACAACAAAGGAACAGGCATTGCTGACCACAGGCGGCCCTGCCCTGCTGGTGTGGCCAATGATCGGTAAGGACGGCCGCACGCGCGTTGGACCAATGGGGCAAGCGGCTGGTGTGTATCGGCCACGGCTTGGGATGGTTACCGCTGTTGCCACGCAGGGCGACATTGCGTTGGTTGGCTGGTCGGATGGTGGCGTCGATCTCGTCAATCTGGCGCTAGGCACCAGTCGGTACATTGGCGGATCAAAAGCCGCCGAAACACTCGATACCGATCCCCGCGCTTCAACCAAAAATATCGTGGCCGTTGGGTTGCGCCAAGACGGACAACAAGCGGCTTGGATCAGCGAAAACGGTCAGTATGGCACCGCAGCCGTTCAGGCGTAGCTATTCACCCAGTATTACGAAGGCCGGCCGAAATACCATTGATCGTCAGCGCAATCCCCTGGACAATTTTATCGGTCTCAATTGCGCCACCAGTGCGGTGCGCTTGCAGTAATTTGATTTGCAACAGATTGAGTGGATCAACATACGGCAAACGTAGGCCAATCGAGCGTGCTAAGGCTGTATCATCGCCGATCAGCTCTGCTCGTCCGGTTATTTTCTCAAGTGCGCCACGTGTTGCATCCCATTCACGGGTGATTTGCGCGAATATCGCCTGAGCCATAACTTGATCCTCGACCAATTCGCTGTAAAGCCGCCCAATTTTCAAGTTTGCTTTTGCCATCACCATTTCGATATTTGACACCAACGTCGCAAAAAACGGGCTGTGGCGATACAGCAGTTGCAACGCGTCAAGACCGCCCTGCCCGCTTGCATCCAGATAGCCCTCAATCGCGCTGCCAAAGCCATACCAACCTGGCAGCATGATGCGGGCCTGAGACCAGCTAAAAACCCACGGAATAGCACGCAAATCCTCAATTTTACCGGACGTTGTGCGCGCAGCAGGTCGACTACCAATCTTGAGTTCCGCGATTTCTTTCAAGGGTGTCGACTGACGAAAATAAGTGGCAAAACCCTCGGTTTCATAAACCAAACTCCGGTAAGCCTTCAGCGCAAGAGCGCTCAACTGCGGCATGAGTTGTTCAAGCAACGCCTCGCCAGCCTGATCGTCAGACCCAAGCACGCTTTCAAGGCTGGCTCCTACCAGTGCTTCAAGAGAGGACCGCGCACTGCGTGGATGACCATATTTCGACGAGATAACCTCTCCCTGCTCGGTGACCGATAAACCATATGTTGCCGCTCCAATTGGCTGAGCGATAATGGCATCCCGGCTTGAGCCACCACCACGACCAATCGATCCGCCACGTCCGTGGAAAAAGCGCATCGCAACGCGTTTCTCTTTTCCAAGCGCTACCAAGGCGGTAATTGCGCGCCGAACTTCCCAGTTTGCTGTCAGATAGCCACCATCCTTGTTGGAATCTGAATAGCCAATCATGACTTCCTGAACATAACTGCCCTGCGTGCGCATCGCGACGATCTCGGGTAAGTCGAGATAATCCGCCATGATGCCTGCGCTGGCCGTCAAATCGTCGATCGTTTCAAATAACGGCGCAATTGGCAGGGTTGGACCAGCGGCAGCGCCCATCTCGAACAAGCCCGCCTCCTTCATCAACACGGCAACTTCCAAGAGATCAGACACACTGGCAGCCTTAGAGATAACGATGCGACGCAAAACATCCGGCCCTAATTGAGTGCGCAAGATGCACACGCGATCAAAAACCGCAAGTTCCTTGGTCGTTTCGTCGCTATAACTGGCATAACGGGTGCGCAATTGGCGTGGTGTCGCTAATTCGCGTCGTAAAATGTCTGTCCGTGCGCTTTGGGACAAAGCCAGATAGTCGTTGTGAACGCCGGCACAGGACAAAAGTTCGGCCAGCGTGCGCTCGTGCACATCAGCATTTTGGCGCAATTCCAGTTGAGCGAAATGAAAGCCGAAGACCTTCACCGCCGTTCGAAGTCGCGCCAATCGACCCTCTGCGACGTCTATTGCCATATTGGCCCGAAGGCTAACATCCACGACACCCAAATCATTATCGAATTGCTCGGGGTTGTCATACGCCGCGCTGATCAAATTGCTAGCGCGAGGCGGCGCTTTTCCCGTTAGCGCTTGGTAGTTGGTCGATAGCCGTGCATACATCCCTACAATGGCTCGCCGATAGGGCTCGTCCGTGCGGTGTGGCGATGTGTCTTGCCCCGAGGCCGCTAATGCCAACAATCCGTCACTCACACCAGCTAGCTCGGTAGAGATCGAAAGTTCCGCTCCCAATTGGTGTAACTCATCCAAATATGACCCCAGCAATAAATCCGAGTGCGCGCCTGCAGCTGCACTCAATGTCTCGGCATCCACATAGGGGTTGCCGTCTCTGTCGCCACCGACCCATGAACCAACTCGCAAGATCGCAGGCAAATTTGTCCCAAGCGCCCGCTCCAAACGGCGGATCAAATTGGGCACTTCCTTCAAGAA
>JAYSRI010000014.1:0-2251 GCA_043721175.1 Alphaproteobacteria bacterium | reverse complement strand
GGCTCGGCATATTCCAAACTCGAGGTAACGCCTAATAAATAGCCAGAAGCGGCGAGAACGATGAAAAGCTGATAACCCCAAAACACAAACCAAGGCAGTATCCCGCCAAACAACCGCGCACGGCAGGTGCGTTGAACGACATAAAAACTGGTGGCCAGCAATACGTTGCCACAAAAAGCAAAAATCACGGCGGACGTATGCAACGGCCGTAATCGCCCGAAGTTCAGAAACCCGAATTCTTTGAAAGATAGTGCCTCAGGAAATGCAAGTTGGGAAGCAATCACCACCCCTACCAACATACCAACAATGCCCCAAAACACACTGGCAATGACGCCAAAGCGGATAACGCCGTCGCTATAATCCTTGTTGTCGTAACTGAGACCTTCGCCCGGACTTTTGAACACAAGGGTCGCAGCGGTCAGCGCGGCTGCCGCTAGGATGATCCAAGCATGCACTGCGATACCAATGTCTTCGGCTCGGGCAGCTGCGAAAAGTGCCCAGAACGCAACGAGCGCCGAGATGATTGCGATGAAGATTATGTCTGGGCGTAACGCTTTGTTTTCGCCAAGTTGGACTTGTTCCATTTTGTGCCCTCCAGCCCCGACCCTGAAACAATCTCGTTGGATGCTTCAAACTATCTGGCTGACTAGGTGCCCAGCATAAGCGGGTTGCAAAAAACGTACAGAGTGACTAAAGGTCGCATCACAAAAACGTTACTAGTGGCTATCATTGAAGGCATAAACGGTGTCGTTTTTACGGAGCATAAGGAATAAACAATCTCTTCGAAGAAAGGTTCCCTATGGCCAACCAGCAATCTGCAGTGGCGCTATGTGACGCCGAAAGACAACTCGAATGGCAGTAAATCGAAACGCGTAGCACGCTGGTTTTTCTGAGGTTTAGCTTGATGCAACTCGGGCCAAATGTATTGGGTTGGAGCGGTTTCTGCATGGCTCATGGTGTCGATCTACATCGCCAAGCTCTGCCAGTCTTGACACGTTCGGGAGCCTTAGCGAGATAACACAGACGGCGACCCAGCATTGCCCCCTCGTGCTATGTCGGCGGCACATTGGTAGCGGTTGCGGTGCTGACGTCTTTTAAGCCAAATGGCAAAGGAGTTTGGCCGGTAGTCTGATCTCGCCGCAGAGAAGCCACGTTCCAATCGCGAGAACTAGATACTTGGCCCTGTATCGGTCAAAGTTGCGTCCAGTTTGGTGTGCAGATCAATTGAGGTGTCGCGGCCTTGGCCCAGTTGTTCGTCGGTTAAATTGACAACATAGCCATCTGGCTGTTCTTGGAAGGTCAATGAGGACCAAGCGATTGGATATCCCTCTTCACCCATACCAAGAAAACCGCCAAAGTTCATCACAGCATAGGCGACTTGCCCGGTACGTTTGTTGATCATTATATGTTTCACGGTACCTATACGTTCACCTGATGAACGATACACGCCAACGCCTTCTACCTTATCGCTGGCAATAAGGTTTGCGTCGGTTTGGGCAACGATTTGATTTAGGTCTTGGGTTTCCATTTTTGGCCTCTGTTTCTGAGTGTTCGAGACAGTCAACGCACCAGACGCGCGAGCGTTCCTTGTGTTGACCCTTGCGCAGTTTTCACCTGATTAAGGAACCAAAGTCTGGATATAAACGTAGGACAACGCAGATTGCTTCACAAAGGTGTGTTCATTGACTATCAAAAGTAACTCCCCTGAGAGCATTGCTAAGTTTCAGCTTTTCGTAGGCGGCAAAGGCGACGACGCTTTGCGAAAGAACGCCCCAATTGTGTCTAGGAAAAAGCTGGGCCTGTGCTTCAAAGAAGGACGCCTCATATGGGCGGGGCCCGAAAATAATATTGCTGTGACGCGTGGATTTTTGGCTGAGCTGATCCTTTGGGTGCCCTATTTATTGGCAGTTTTAACGATGCGTGTAATTAGGTCACGGGATAAGTCGCCACGGCCTAGTATAGGCTTCTCGCCAGCGAGCCCTGGCCCTTGGTACATGATCGTCGGGGCTGCTGCATGGGGCGGCGTTCGTGTTCAATCAGCTGAAATTGGCGACGCGCAAGTCGTCTATTTTGAAGACGTAACCCAAGCCTCCGGGCAGCTTGGATCGTTCCGTAACGCAATCAACGGAAATTGCACCGATATTCGCAAAAGTTATGTCGCCGATGTTTTCGAAGCCGTTTTCGGGTATCCGCTGTCAGTCGATCCCACCTCACACATCGGCCCGATGGTGAAAAAACCCGAGACAAATGG
>JAYSRI010000013.1:0-16245 GCA_043721175.1 Alphaproteobacteria bacterium | reverse complement strand
GGAAAACTGGCGGAGACGGAGGGATTCGAACCCTCGGTGCCCTTTTGGAGCACGCTCATTTAGCAAACGAGTACCATCGGCCTCTCGGTCACGTCTCCGCTAACGCGGTAGATAGCGCGATCAGGGCGGATAGGGCAAGAGTGGGTGTTCAGTCTTGCTGCATACGGCTGTCATACTTGTTTTTCATGTTAACGGGACCGCTACCACATGATGATATAACCCGAGGCTCTGGGAGCTATTGTGCACATGAATCCGACATTGACCGCCGACCTCGCACCAACTTCTGCACGTAAAGCAGCGCGCGGTGCGCGTCTTTATCGTTCAGCTTTCGGCCGCGCCGTTGAGATTTTCGACATTGTTGTCATCGTGCTAATGGCGGCGATTGTTCTAAAGTTGTTGACCATGGACCGTGTGCTAGCGTCATCGTTGGCCGCGACTTTACCAGTGGCGTTTGGTGCGATGGCCTTGTGGTGGACAATGCGGGAGAGCGATCTTTACAATTTTCCGGCCCGTCCAAATCCGGTGAAGCACGGGCTCAAGACGATTGGTGCTATTGCACTCGCTTTGCCTTTTGGATTTATAGTTGGCGGCATGGCAGCGCTGTCTGGCGGTCGCCCAGTTGTTGAGGGTTGCGTAGAAGCCAGCATTCTAGTGGGTGTGGCAGGACTTTGCTTGATCACCATCCATGTTCTCGCGGCAGCTTTAGTGGGCGCTTTGAGTGCTGCGGGTTTGTTTTCGCTCAATATTGTGATCGTTGGTGCGACAAAGGCCGCCGAGAAACTGGTCGCTGATGCGGCTGTCTCTGGCGACCTCAACATTCTGGGTATTTTCGACGACCGACTGGCGCGAGCACCAAAACAAATCGGTACTATCGATGTGATTGGCGACCTTGATGCGCTTATGTCGTGGCAGCATTTGCCTAGCGTTGACCGCGTGATCGTCACCGTTTCCAGCGCCGCACAAAGTCGCGTCAAGCACTTGGTCGAGAAGTTGCGTGCGATGCCAAACAAGCTGGTTCTGGCAATTGATATGCAAGGTTTTGATGCTGACGGCACGACGATTGGCCGGATTGGCAATCAGCCCGTCGCCTATGTTTCGGGTGCACCCGAAGATGCTAAGCGCGCTTTTTGGAAGCGCGTGCAAGATATTTGTATCGGCAGTCTCGCACTATTGCTACTAAGCCCCATCATGATTTTAGTAGCGATTGCCATCAGGACCGAGAGCACAGGCCCGGTTTTCTTCCGCCAAACCCGGCATGGTTTTAATAATCAACCGTTCAAATGCTGGAAGTTTCGCTCTATGCGCACAGATATGACCGACCACAGGGCAGTCCAGCAAGTACAAAAAGACGATCCCCGCGTTACACGCGTGGGCAAGTTTATTCGCAAAACGTCATTGGACGAGCTGCCGCAATTGTTCAACGTGCTGTTTGGCAACATGTCGCTGGTTGGCCCTCGTCCGCATGCGATTGGGATGAAAACAGGCAACGTCGAGAGTGAAAAGCTAGTGGCAGACTATGCCCACCGCCACCGCATAAAACCCGGCATGACCGGTTGGGCTGCGATCAACGGTTCGCGCGGCCCTGTTGATACATCCCAAGATGTCGAGCAACGCGTTGCGTATGATGTGGAGTATATCAAAGGTGCCAGTTTCTGGTTTGACCTCTACATCATGGCAATGACAATTCCCTCGTTGCTGGGCGATAAAGAGGCAATTCGTTGACGTCTGTGCGATAAGCTAAAGCGATGATGGGCCGCCACCTCTTGACTTATATGCTGCCCAACCTTGCCCAAGCGGTGGCGAGTTTTGGGACTGTTGCGCTTCTGACGCGCTTTCTTAGCGATGCAGATTATGGCCGTTATGCCCTCGTCTACACGATTATGACATTTGCCCAATATGTCACCGTGACATGGATTGAGGCGTGCGCTGCACGCTTTTATGGGCAAGCCGCGCAGCAAGATCAAAAGGGCGCACACTTTGCAACTTTGTTGCAGGCATTCTTGTGGTCATCAGTCGGGTTTGGTGTTTTAGCGATTGCGATTATCTGGATCTGGCGAGGAGACACCGGCCTCAAGATCGTCCTAGCGGCAGCGTTTAGCAGCGTCCTCATGCGCTCCATTGTGAAAATCGCGCTAGAAACGCGGCGGATGGCGCAAGAGGCAAATCGATATGCGGGGATTGATACGCTCCACACGCTGTTGGCTTTTGCACTTTCGGCAATCTTGGTCGTCTATTTTTCGACAGGTCCAGCGGGTGCATTTGCAGGCATGACAATAGCCGCAGTCATTGTGATGGCAATCGAGGGTCCGGCACTTTACTTAGCCGCCAAGAACAACGCGACTGACAGTAAACGCATGACCGAATATGTTGCTTATGGCGCACCATTGGCAGGCGGTTTGGTGCTTTCCTTGATCCTGACCAGTGGCGACCGCCTCGTGATCAACGCCTTTCTGGGCGAAGCAGAAGTGGGGGCTTATTCGGCCGGCTATCAAGTCGCTGCCCGCATTCTAGATATCATTTTTGCTTGGGGTGCAGCCGCTGTTACACCAATCCTTATCGCTGCCTATGAGCGTGGTGGCCCTAAAGAAGCGGCGCGCGTTGCCCATGATGGTTATGCCTTCCGTTTAGGGATTGGCGCTCCCGCTGCACTTGGAATAGCGCTTTTAGCCACACCAATTTGTGACTTCCTGATTGGGGAAAATCTGCGCGATCAAGCAGCACTTATCGTGCCAGGGATTGCATTGGCAGCACTTATGGCAGGGATGTGCGATTATTTTTCTGAAGCCTTTATGCTGTCAAAAAAGGCATTTCAACGAGCCCTGTTAATGTTGGTTCCGGCTGTCCTCAATATCGCACTAAACATCGTCCTGTTGCCGAAAATTGGGCTTCAAGGTGCCGTCGTTGCCACCGTTGCCGCTTACGGGGTTGGTATGGTTATGTTGGCTGTTGTAGGGCGGCGCTATGTAAAGCTGCCGATACCTGTTTTAGAAACCGCAAAAATCGCATTTGCTTGCTCATGCATGGCGGGTGTAGTTTTAATCTTGCCCAAATTTGGCGGCATCGTTGAAGTGCTGATAAAAGCTGGCCTTGGCGGGGTCACTTATGGGTGCGTTGCCATATTACTCGATCTCGCCAATGCCCGCAGTCGCCTCAACGACATTCTCGCGCGCGTTTCTAAACCAAGGGCTGTTTCATGAGCGAGACTATTCATGCCAACCAGATCGCCCGCGATCACGATGTTGCCCTATCCATTGTCACGCCGTTTCACAAGAACGACCCGAGCTTACTCCTCACCATTCTCATGTGCCAATGCACAGGCCAAAATGTTGAGTTGATCATCGTTGACGATGGATCAGATAACCCGGTGCTGACAAACTCAGTCGTGGGCTTTGTCGATGCGTTTCCAGTCCCTGCCCGCATGATCACTTTTGCGACCAATCAAGGGCGTTCGGCTGCACGCAACCGACTCATCGAGAATGCAAACGCGCCCTACATTCTGTTTCTCGACTCTGATATGGCTCCCGACAGCGATCACTTTATCGCCGACTGGCTTGCGTTGATAAAGCGTGTGCAACCGGCAATCGCTTACGGTGGCTTCACGACATTGCAGGTTCCTGATGTGCCAAGTTTGAGACTTGCACGCGCACTGGCGCAGCGGGGTGATTGCCATGGTGCAAAAGTGCGCGTCGCCAAGGGGCCACTAGCGGTTGCTACCTCTAATCTGCTGGTGCGCGCAGATATTATGCAAGTTGTGAGATTCGATTCAGACTTTGTAGGCTGGGGCTGGGAAGACGTTGACTGGGCACTGCGCGCAGCACGTGCAGGTTACGCAATCTCACATGTTTCAATCCCCGCTACCCACATGGGCCTCGACGAGCCTGCTGTCTTGATGGAGAAGTTTGCAAAGGCTGGTCCAAATTTTCGTTTGATTGTCGAGCGGCATCCTAAAATGCACTTCACGCAAGGCACACGCGTTGCAAAGGTACTGGGCTTTTTCCCACTACAAAAGCTATTGCGTGGTTTGCTTTACAAAACAGCACTATCCGATGCTATGCCAATCGGTTTGCGCAGTATTGCGGCACGAGCTTGGCGCGCTCTGTGGGCCTCGTTCAAAGTGGACATGCCAGCGCCAAAATTTGGCGCTAAATCTTAGGACGTAGACCAAACCTTGAACTCGACTGAGCTTGTGACCTTGGTGCCGTTACAGGCTTGGATCGCACCCCAGATTGCACAACTGGCGCCATCGATTGCTGCGAGTTGCGTGCCATCAGTGGCACTCGTCGAACAATTGGAGCCACGTTCGCCAACGCAATTCCAAATGTGGATGCACCAAACAATATCCAAATTGGTCCGAAAATTGAAACTTCAGCCGGGCTAACGCAGATTGCTCCCAGTGTGGCAAACCACACCGCCGTAAACGCTTCTGACGCGGACTTAGCTTCCGACCGACCGAGTAACGCTTGAAACAAGGTTGCGAATACCACTAACACAACGGTGCAAGCGCCGACGATGCCCAGTCCTGCTCCGACCGCACCTAATACAGAATGGCCAGCATTGCCAAAGCCTTGACCGAGTACTGCTTGATTTCCTAACGCGAATAAGAATTCACTAATCCGGGCTGTGACGGGTTGGGCGGCAAACAATGCAAAGGTCGTTACCCCAATAATACAAGCGACAATGACCCAAGCAGTGACGATTAATGAAACTGCGCCACCGCGACGCGCTGCTGCGCCGGCCTTGGCCAAGCCTACACCAATGATGAGACCAACCGCTCCACCTAAAGCAGCCAAGTCATTGGTAACAGCTGCCAAAGCAGCGCTGCATCCCAGTGCCAACAACCAAATCAATCGCCGAGCCGGAACCTGCCAAGCCGCCCAAGCACATGCCAAAACAGCAAAGGCCAAGTCGCCGTCATATGCCCCGATAGCTGGAGAGCCCCGATGGGCGATAAATTGTGCAAGGAGGCCAAACACACCCGCAAACCCGCAAATCTCAGCCAATTCGCGGGGCTTAAATCTCAACGTCAAAGCAACACCAAAACCCCAGATCACGACCAACAGTATAGCATTGCGAAGGGCGTCAGCTGGCGTGATCGCCCAGAGAGGTGAAACGCAGGCCAGTATGAGCAAAACAAGTGACGTTGGATTGGTCGAAAAAGCACGCAAGGTTGCTTCCCAACGCGTCGCAATGGCAACGAAACCAAGGGCAGCTAGCCCCGCTTTGAAAATCAACGGACCAAGGGGTGCCGCCTCAAGCATGTAAGCGCCCGGCCAAAGACGCCAAAAACCCGCCGTCATACAGGCCAGCGCAAACGCTGCCACACCAATATCCCAGCCTGCACTTTGCGGCTTTGTGTTAACGGGTAACGATACCGGTGAAGGCTGACGCATCAATCTTCCCGCTCATATTCTGGTGTTCTGGTTTTTTGACCAAACATCGGCTTGCGTTTTGATTTGTTTAGGCCCGAGATCACAATGCCAAGGCAGCGACCGCCGCGCCCCAGCACCTCATCTCGCATCTCAATGGCGTCACGAACATCACCTCGGTCAGTATCAATCACAAGCACAACACCGTCCATATCCGAGACGAGCGCCAAACCTGCACGCGATTGTTCGAGGGCCGGAGCATCGACAACCGTCATATCAACGTTGGCACGGACGGCACGCCAATAGTCGGGTGCCGGAGCCACTTGCAATTTCTGCTCTGGCGACAGCGCTGTTTTGCTAAAGCGGCTCACAAACAGTTTGTCAGTGCGGGTTCGATAGCCGACAACAGCCCCCTCGCCTTGCCCGCCATCAAAAGCGCGCGGCGATGCACGCCAAAACGGCATCCGACCAAACGTCATATCGAAAGGGCCTGTGAGTTTTCCCGCAGCGCCACCCAGCGCAAGAAATTGGGTTTCGGAAAACAAATCGAGATCGAGCAACCAAACAGACTTTGCAGCGCGCGATGCGGCCAACTGGGCAAAGCTGCGGGCAATTTCGGGCACGCCATCGCTACGTCTTGCACCCAAGAACATCACAGACGCACCAGCACCGCCAGTTGCAGCTGCAACTGCGGACCAAACGCCCTGTATCTGGCCTTGCATGCTCTCCATACTTACTCCACCGCCGCCTTGAGCGCTCAGCTTTACCGCGTGACCATTGCCAAGACTGGCAGGCCCAACGTGCGACCGACCGAGGCGGGCGTTGGAAAACCTGATCGCGAGAAGGCCCTAACAAGACCCGCCATCAAAGCCGTCAACCCCGCAAACGCCAATGCCCCCAACGCAACGTAACGCTTTAGGCTTTGACCACGAGTCGGAACATTTGCACGCTCGATAACGCGAATATTGTCATTCGAGGTGCGCGACAACTCATTTTGTGCGCGAGCAGAGGCTTCACGTGTGGAGAATTGTTTGACCTGCTCTTCTAAAATAGCCTTACGGCGCAGTAACTCTTCAAACTCGGGTCGATTTTGACTAAGCTGAACAGCACGGGCTTGCAATTGCGATTCTTGGGTCGCGAGAACAGCCTCGCGTTGCTCGAGCGCTTGCATGTCTGCCATATTGCGCGCGCGATCCGTCGCAAGCGTTTCGCGAACCGGATTGACGCCGGTCTTTGTATTGCCCGACGCTTGACCAGCCTCAGAGTTCAAAATCTGATCGAGCGCCTCAATGCGGCGCTGCGCATCGCGAACAGGTTGGCTGTCGTCCGTATAGCGAGTTTGTAGATCGGCGAGCTGGCTTGCGAGCTCGATCCGACGGCGTGAATTGTCAGATTCAAATGACAAACGCTTTTCTTCTGGTTCCGCGCGGTAGCTCTCGTCGGTTGACGCCCATCGACCTTGCGCTTCACGTTGCCGCACTTGCACGCTCAACAGGTCTGCCCGCACACCAGCCAGTAGTGCTTGAACCGATCCACGCTCGGATTCAAAGTCGGCCACGCCGTTACGGCCCATAAAACCGGTGATTTCTTGCTGGACAGCCTGAAGCTGGACTTCAAATTCATTGCGCTGCGTTGTCAGCGAATCGGTGCGGTCTTCAAACAACACTTCGCGGCGATAACCCAGATATTCGTCAATCAGCTTGTTGAGCGCGGCGGCGGCCACTTCTGGATCGCGATTTGAGTAGGCTAGCCGTATGACTGTTGTGTTAGGCGTTGCGGAGGCGCCGAATTTCTTTTGAAAGTTTGCCACGCCAAAAGCGATTCGACGATCTGGAGTATCGGGTCCTTGGGTAATCTTGATATCTTTAGCATCGAACAGGCGTGGCAATCCAATCGTCCTAACCACTCGCTCCGCTACTTGAGCAGAGGTCAGAATTTCGACTTCCGACTGCACGATTTGTTCTTGTTTAGGCGAAGAGCCTTCGCCAGCAGCACCAACGCGAGGCGTAAAGATATATTCATCGCCTAATAGCACGGAGATCCGAGCTGCCGCTGTATATTCTTTCTCCAATGTCATCGCAAAGGATATCCCTAGAAGCGACAAGAAAGAAAAAACAGCCATCATTAGCCATTTTTCGCGCCATAATAGCCCTGCCCAATCGCCCAAACCAAGTTTGGCGCGCGCATCGCTTGAGCCGTCATATCCCCCAGAAGATCGGGAGTAACCGGAGGCGTTGGAATAGTTCATCGGGCAGTCCGCACCTAAAATTAGCTCGCGACTCATTTCAAGCCGCTAACGTTAATTGGCTGTTATCCATTAACGAAGCGTTTAACGATTGGGCTTTTAAGGGTGGTTGTAACATCTTTGCTCAGAATGGAGCCGCCGATTATGCACTATAAACAAACGTTCAAAGGCATTTTAGCCATTGGCTTATGCGGTGCCGTCGCCAGCGCTTGCGTGCCACGGGCCTATTACGGCGATTTGCGCCAAGAAGCCAAAACGTGGCGGACGCCCTCACCTGTTGCAACGGCAGAGTTTCCTGCTGTGCCACTTTTTCCAACATGGACCGATCAAGATGACGGCTATCGCTTGTATCCGGGCGACGTGGTCGACTTTCAATCGAGCGGCGCACCAGAACTCAACAGAAAACTGACGGTTGCACCCGACGGTCGCATCCATCCGCCTTTGGTTGCTGCCGTTATGGCCGCTGATCGCACCCCTGAGGAGTTGAAAACGACATTGGAGAGCGCCTACGCCAGCCAGTTGCGCAACCCTATTGTCAATTTAGCACCCGAATCATTTGCCTCACAAAAGGTTTTTGTGGGTGGCGAAGTTGCCAAACCTGGCCTGTATGACCTGCCTGGTGAAATTGATCCGCTGCAAGCTGTCATGTTAGCGGGTGGTTTCCTCAATACCGCTCGGCGCGAGGAAGTGGTGGTTTTGCGGCGCGGTGCCGGTGGCCAGCCATTCATGCGCGTGTTTGACATGAAGACAGTTTTTGCGCGCGAAACCGGATTTGCCGAACTGCCAAGACTACGGCGCTTTGACGTCATTTGGGTGCCAAAGTCGCGCGTTTCGGAAGTCGGGCAGTTCACTCAACAATTTGTGAGAGAGGCTCTGCCTGTCACCGTTGGCTTTAACTACAGCCTCGGTTTGCGGCGATAGTCCCGCCGACACAATCTAGTTTGCAGCGCGTGACAACCATTCGCGTGCTGCACGTTGGGCCGCCGACACTTGGCTTTGCGTCATCATTTCAGTCAGTTCTTGGCGACGGACTTTGGCTTCGCAATCACCGCGCAGGGCTGCAATGTTAAACCACTTGTGTGCTTCCACGTAATCCATTTCGGCACCAATGCCCGTGGCATGGGACAAGCCCAATTCGAACAGGTTGGAATCTTGCACGTCGCTGTTAAATTCGGTTGCTGTTTCGAGTGTTGAAACGCTGCTCATATCGTAAGCCATTTTATTTCCCCTAAGAGCCATAGTGTCTCTGTTAGGCACAACATGACGCGGGAAAGTGAATCGAAAGTTCCCAAGACCTTGCTATAATATGAATTTCACCCCCTTTTAGGTGAACAACTGGTTCACACGGGAAAATCGATTCACACTCCCTTCAGCACGATTGATCAGAGATTGATAAACATGCCCTTTTTTGACCCAGAAGACGCTGACGCTTTGACAACCGAGAATATGGACGTCTCCCATATTTTTGATCTTAGCGGCAAAGGGCCCGTTGAGGCACTGGCGATTGTCGAGCAAGCCATTGGTGAATTTCGCAGTCAACACGAAGTGAAACTGTGGTTTTCTTTTCCGCCACCAATACCGGGCGCGGGCGAAACTGTGTTTCAACCAGTTGGCAAACGTCTGCGCGATGCCATCAAAGCAGGCGTTGCTGTGCGCGCTATGCCAGCCCAAGGTGGCGGCTGGATTGTCAGACTGTCGGCAAAGGCGCCATAGTCTGCGACATGGCTGTTTATACCGAACCTTCCGACGATGAACTCAACGCTTTGCTAAAAGGTTGGGGCCTCACATCACCTTTGGCATTCAAGGGCATTGCAGAGGGCGTGCAAAACTCTAATTTTTTGCTGGAGACTGCCCAAGGTCGGTTTATCATGACGATTTACGAGAAAAGCGTGGCGGTCGATGATCTGCCATTCTATTTGGGCGCGACGGAAATGGCCGCTGATGCTGGTCTGCCAGCCGCCCGCCCTGTTCACACCGTTTCTGGCGCAACAACTCAAGCCATCCGAGGCAAGACGTGCGCCTTATGCACATTCTTGTCAGGCGTTTCGCCAAAACGTCCAAATGCCGCCCAATCGCGCGCTGTTGGAGTAGCGCTAGCGAAATTGCACAATGCCTTGGTCGAATTTCCGCTTAAGCGTTCAAACTCGCTGGGTCCTAGCGACTGGCCTTTGATGTGGGCTGGGCGGGAGAATGATGGCGAGACACTCGAAGTTGGAACGACTGATGCAATCGCGGCTGATCTGGCTGCCATATCAACAAACTGGCCGACAGATTTACCAACGGGGACAATCCATGCCGATCTCTTCCCCGACAATGTGCTGTATATCGGGGACAGAGTTTCCGGCCTGATAGACTTTTATTTCGCTTGCACCGACTTTCTAGCCTACGACATTGGGGTCATGCTGAATGCTTGGTGCTTTGAACCCAATGGTCGAGAGTTTGATTTGACCAAGGGCCGCGCCTTGTTATCTGGCTACCAAAGTGTGCGGCCTTTGACCCGCGCTGAGCTTGATGCTTTGCCGCTACTCGCACGTGGTGCCGCATTGCGGTTCTATTTAACGCGTCTGGTTGACTGGACGACCAATATGGACGGCGCGCTCGTGAAGAAAAAAGACCCTCGCGACTATACCAGTCGCCTCGCTTTTCACCGTGCTGCGCGCAGTGCCGCTGACTATGGCGCGGTAACTTAGATTATGGTTGCACCAAGGCCAAAGGATGCAGCCACCCTTATACTAGTGCGTCACAGGTCGTCTGGCCCCCTCATTTTGATGGGGCGGCGCTCAGGCGGTCACAGCTTTATGCCCGACAAATACGTGTTTCCCGGTGGCAAGGTGGATGCATCTGACCGCTTTGTCCCTACGCACGGCGAACTTACGCCACAAAATCACGAAAGCCTCCTTGTCCACAATAAAGCCCGGCATCCGCGCGCGTTTGCCTTGGCTGCAATCCGCGAGACTTGGGAAGAAACAGGACTGATTGTTGGGCGTGCCGGAGAACTTCGTTCAAAGACTAAAGATCTTGGTTGGACCAGCTATGCAGCCATTGGAGCCATTCCCGACCTGACGCCGATGACTTTCATTGCTCGCGCCATTACGCCACCCCTGCGCTCCAAACGCTTTGACGCGCGCTTTTTCATGGCCGATGCCGACGAAGCACTTCTTGATAACCGCGCACCACAAGATGGCGCCGAAATGCTCGATTTGCGCTGGTTTAGCTATGACGATGCCATGAACCTTGATCTACCGAATGTAACGCGCTTTATACTGGGCGAAGTCGCGGCGCGCCTGAGAGAGCCAGACGCGGCACACAAACCGGCGTTTTTGCGCTGGACCAAGGGCGGTCATCAGATGGATCGGATATAAGTTTGCTCAACTTCGAGCTTTCAAAAGCGCGTAGGCGGCGAAAGCGCGACGCTCCGCCAACGTACATTGTTCGAATTCCACAATTGCTACCTTGACCTGCTGTAGATCAGCTAACACTTCTGATTTTCGAAACCGAGAATTTGGATCATAATCAGCCTCGTGCCGTCTTTCCTGCATTCTGACAAACGTCAAGCAAAAAGCCCTAATTTCAATCGAATAACTTGCCAAAACCGCAGAGTTTTGGGACGCTCGTTTTGCAGTAGCATGGTCTAAAGATCGATAGGTTCTTTGCCAAGCTGGAGTACCGCTTCCCGCGTTCATGCCGCCGATAAACGAGTTAGCACAAGATCTGGCAAGACTATGAAATACTGAGTAGTAAAGCGAACTTATAGCGCGCTTCAAACACGCTTGAGTTGGGCGTCGAGAGCTACTATCCAATAAGACGGTCGCCACTTGGCAAAGATCAAGCGCTCTCATTTTGCAGTTCGACCCAGTCTTTCTTGCTCAAAATTCGCAGCATGGGGAATCTATAGTCACCGACTTCAATCATTGCGTCGCGCACGTAAACGGCAAGCATAAATAATTCTTTTGCATCCAGTTTTGCAAAATCTGACTCAACATTTACTCGAATCTCGACCATCGGCTCGCCGTCAGCATCAACGCGCGGAACCGCCGCTATTTTGGCCACCGTTCCAGATGTGAGATGGGTTTGGACGGCTTTAAGGACTATATTTGCATGTTCGTATTCCAACGCCATTGCTCCTAACTCGTCGTTACGTTAGCGAGTTTACTGGGCTATGGCAATTTGCGACACTAGTTTGCCAAAAGCAACAGCAGCGGTGATACTACAGCGCCCACCACACCCTAAGCCTTGACCTTTTGAGCCGTTCAGGGTTTAAGCAGCGTCCAAGTTTCAACCTAACCGCCATTGCGGGAGATTTACTATGGCTAAACCAGCCTCCATCAAGATTCGCCTTAACTCGTCAGCTGGTACTGGCTTCTTTTACGTCACTAAAAAGAATGCACGCACCAAAACTGAAAAACTGCGCATGAGCAAGTATGACCCGGTTGTGCGCAAGCATGTTGAGTTTGTCGAAGGCAAAATCAAGTAGGCTTCTTTGCTTTGATGCAAAGAGCAAACAAAAAGCGCGCCCAGCATGTGCTGCGGTGCGCTTTTTGATTCGCGTAACTCAATTCGCACAACCGCCTTTCAACGACATCGCACCTTCACATGGATTTAACGCCTGTGACCTAATCCGTAGTGTTCCCTTTACAAAATAAGGATTGCGCCGTGATTGATGATATTGCCCAATCCGCCGTGTTGCGCACCGGGCTGTCACTCAAAGCATTGATTATGGTGCTGTTGGCACAGCTGGCTGTTTCTAACTTCTTACTACTAGGCTTTTTGGGAGCGCCGCTTTGGTTGTTTGCGCCGATTGCACTTGTCGCACTTGGCAGCCTGTTGATCGTTTTGAATCAAAGCGCTTGGCCGGATAACTTACCCACAATCAGCTGGCGAAATTTGCTAATTTGTGCCGTTTTGGCGTGTGGCCTGCTAATCCTTGGCGGAGAAGGTCGGCTACTTTATGCCAATTTTGACTGGCAGGTTCGCGATACTGTCTTGGCCGACATGGTGCGCAATGACTGGCCGTATCAATATCGATTTGAGCAACAAGATTACATTTTACGGGCACCACTGGGCATGTATCTTCTGCCCGCAGCGCTCGCAAAATTGGGCATGCAACAAGCGCAGCACTGGTTGCTTCTGGTCTGCAACACTGCCTTGCTAACGCTTTTACTCGCAATCGGGCAGAACCTTTTTTCATCAACAAAAGCACGGTGGACCGCATTTGCATTCATTACATGTTTCAGTGGTTTAGACATCATCGGCACATCGCTGTTCTATAGCTTGGGGGTAGACGTTTCGTTTGACCATATTGAATGGTGGAGCCGAAGCTCTCAGTATTCATCAGTCATCACATTGCTATTCTGGGTTCCCAATCACGCATTTGCGGGCTGGACGTGCGCCATTCTGTTCATGCTTCATCAAAAACGTATGCTTCCACTTGGTGCCTTAGCTGCGGCAATGCCAATGGTTGGGATTTGGTCGCCGTTGGCATTGATGGGTGCTTTTCCGTTCGCGGTGTTGGCCGGGGTTCAAGCATTGGCATCGCGATCAATCAAAGCTCATGACATCGCTTTATCCAGTGTCGGGCTTTTGATTGCTGTCCCTAGCCTTTTGTATTTGCGGCTAGATCCAAGCTCCATCGCGAGCAGCTTTGGCCCAAAATCACTGGCTCTGTATGTCTTCGGCATTTCACTAGAAGTCGCGCCATTTGCTTGGCTTGTCAGCAAATTTCGGGGACAGCAAGCGGAAGAAAAATGGGCTGCATGGTTAGCGATTGCATGCTTGGTGGCCTTTCCGTTTTATCAAATCGGAACCAATAGCGACTTTCAAATGCGTGCAACGATCATGCCGATGATGATCATTGCTTTGCGTCTAACTGATTTTGTTAGTCGTGCGGGGCAACTAGATCAAAAGCGGCTCGCTACTTTCGCATGGGTGGTTGTTGCAATTGGCGGCGTCACTGGTGCCTTAGAGGTGCGGCGCGCTTTTACATATACACCAAGCCCTGCGCCATTGTGTAAGTTAACTGGCGTTTGGTATCAGCAAGATATCGACGCGGCAGCGCTTGGAACTTATCTGGCGCGTCGTTCAGAGTTGCCGACATTAATAGCCGGAAACCCAAAACTATCAACAGACAATTTGGTTAACCCTAAGTCATGTTGGTCGAGGCCATGGCAGACGCACAGATGAGTCCGACTATTAAAGGTCTCGCGCCCTGAATGTATCACACGCTGTGATATCAGCACCGCGAAGCCCCGCCATAAACCAACGCGACCGCTGCTCGCTACTGCCATGGGTAAAGCTATCTGGCACGGCATACCCTTGCGCACGCTTTTGCAGCCGATCATCGCCAACGGCCGAGGCCGCACCGAGAGCCTCGTCAATATCACCTGGTTCAAGAGTCGCCGCAATGCTCGACTTGGCGGCCCAAAGCCCCGCGAAACAATCGGCCTGTAGTTCAAGACGAACCGCAACCGATTCCGCACCCTTGGCTTGCCCACGGTTGCGCATTGCTTGGTGAGCTTGAGGCAGAATTTCAAGAACATCTTGAACATGGTGGCCGACTTCATGGGCGATCACATAGGCTTGGGCGAAATCGCCCTTGGCCCCCAAACCCCGATCCATCTCGTCAAAGAAACTCATGTCGAGATAAATCTTCTTATCCGCCGGGCAGTAAAACGGCCCGCTGGCACTGCTAGCGGTGCCACATGGTGAGCTAACCTGTCCGTTGAATATTGCTAGCGTTGGAAGTGGATATTGTTGCCCCTCACCCCTGAAATAAGTCGTCCAAAAGTCTTCATTCGACGCCAGCACCCGCGATACGCGTTGGCGCGTTCGAGCTTCTGCTGCCGATTGATCAAGGGCTTGGCTGTCTTCAGGGCCAGTCGGGTTCGCACTTCCCTGTTGAAATCCGCCTTGCTGTGTAGCCCCGTCGCCGCCGTCTCCCAGCAAGCCAGTCAGTGAGCCGCCACCGCCAAAGACCAGCAATAACACGACGACAATGATCATACCAAGGCCACCGCCGCCTTTGATAGGCAGGCGCGGGCCGCCACCGCCGCCACCGCCAAACCGACCGCCGCCACCGCCGCGCAAATCCTCGATATTGCTCGATTCACGTAAACCTTCGTCGCGCATGACATTTTCCCTACTCAAACTTGCCGTGAACACTTAATCCACTTGCGCGCGCGCTGTGCAAGCCCTTGAAGTGAATTCCATGTCGCGACCGCCGCTTTCAATCATCATTCCAACGCTCAATGCGATGCCACGCATAGCTGATTGTTTAGCAGCCTTGATGGTTGGACTAGGTGCGAATTTGGTGCGCGAGGCCATTGTCGTTGATGCGTCGTCGTCCGATGGAAGTGCCGAGCTCGCTCAGGATATGGGGTGCATGGTGGTGCCCATGGCCTACTCTGAACGGGGGCGGGGCGCGCAACTGCGGGCGGGTGCGTCGCGAGCAAAAGGCGACTGGCTACTTTTTTTACACGCCGACACAATATTGTCGCCGAATTGGGCAGGCGACGCAATCAAGCACATCAACGATGCCCCTGATAAAGCCGCGTATTTCAAATTGGGCTTTGATCAAGCAGGGTCTGGAGCAAAGCGGGTTGCGTTTTTGGCTAACTGGCGCTCGCAGGTATTTGGTTTGCCCTATGGCGATCAAGGCCTACTCATTTCACGTCAACTTTATGAGCAAATTTGTGGCTATGACTCGATACCACTTATGGAAGACGTCGACATGGTTCGGCGACTGGGCAAAGCGCGCTTGGCCATGTTGCCGAGTGTAGGGGTAACGTCGGGGGCCAAATTTATGCATGGCGGCTGGTGGGTAACTCCGATGCGCAATTTAATTCTGCTCACCGCTTACCTGCTGGGCGTCAGGCCTTCTATTTTGGCAAAGTGGTACAAATGAAGCCCAGCTTACTAATTTTTGCCAAAGCGCCCCGCATGGGATTCTCGAAAACCAGGCTGGCAGCAGGCATTGGCACCGCGCGCGCTTGGCGGATCAAACGATGCCTCGACAACTTTACCTGCCAGACGGCCCTAGGGTCGGCATGGCATGTCAAACTGGCTGTCGCGCCAGATCGGGATGTAAATTCTAGTTTTGGCGGGACTTGGCCGACTGGCATTGACCGAATTGCTCAAGGCAAAGGCAACCTTGGAGACCGAATGTCGCGCGCATTTCGTGCTCACAATTATGGTCCCGTTTGCATTATAGGCTCCGATCTACCGGACTTGCGCCGTGCAGACATTGCGGACGCATTTGTTGCACTGCGTCGACACGACGTCGTATTTGGTCCTGCGACAGATGGCGGTTATTGGCTTATAGGCATGACGGCGCGGATGGCTCGGCGGGCAAATCTCAACAATGTGCGCTGGTCAAGCGTGCATACATTAGCCGATACTTTGGCTTGTCTGCCGATTGGCGCGCGGGTTGGATTCCTGCGCGAGCTCGAGGACGTTGATGATGCCGCGAGCTATCGGCGGCGGACGCGCCAAGGATTGGTTAGCCGCTAAACCCTGAAGTACTGGCGCCTTCAGGTGGCTTGGGCGTGAAGTCAGCGGCGTCGGCAAATGCCATTTGGAACGCTGGCCTGCGTGCAATTTTCGATAGATAAGCCCGAAACACGCGGTCTTGGCACATGC
>JAYSRI010000012.1:0-5649 GCA_043721175.1 Alphaproteobacteria bacterium | reverse complement strand
CAGGCCGCCCACCTGATGAACCCAGCGTGTTGGGTGAGGCACTGAACGAGGTATTCATCCCGCTATTGCAGCAACAATTCCCTGAAATTACAGACTTCTGGCTCCCGCCCGAGGGCTGCTCATACCGCATTGCTGTGGTGTCGATGAAGAAGGCTTACCCCGGTCACGCCAAACGCGTGATGATGGGCGCATGGTCTTTTCTGAGACAATTCATGTACACCAAATGGATTATCGTTGTGGATGACGATATCAATGCGCGCGACTGGAAAGACGTGATGTGGGCAATCTCGACCCGCATGGACCCAATCCGCGATATCACTTTGGTTGACCGCACTCCCATTGACTATCTTGATTTTGCCAGCCCCGAATCTGGCTTAGGCTCCAAAATCGGCCTCGATGCCACCAACAAGATCGGCAATGAGACCCACCGCGAATGGGGGCAAGAAATCCGCATGGACGACAAGACCATCGCTGACATCACCACAAAGTGGGCGAGCCTTGGGTTGCCCGGTGACGGCAAGCCGATTTGGCGATAGGGTAAAAGCGGATGAAGCATTTTATAGCTCTTTTTCTGGGAAATGATCGCTTTATCCGCCAGCGATGGCGCAGCCTATCTGGCGCATAGGCAGTTGCAGTCGTCAGTCGTGCTTGAAGTTCGTATTTTCACGTGACGGCAAGGTGTTTTGGCGATAAAGACCTAATGATGCCAACCCCAGAAGACCATATCGCAGGCCTAACCCAGATGATCGCCGCTCATAATGGCGTGAAGAGTATCCGTTTGTTTGGCTCGCGCGCGCGCGGCACTGCTGGGGCACGGTCCGACATCGATCTTGCCATCGAAATAGACGGGTCTGTGGATTGGTCAAGACTTTGGCTCGAAGTTGAAGATTATCCGACCTTGCTAGAGATAGATTTAGTGCAAATGGATCAAGTAACCGGTGCATTCAAGTGTCGAATTGAGCGAGACGGCAAGGTGCTTTATGCCCGAAATTGAGCAAGAAGCGATTGACTACCTCAATAAGGCGCTGGATCGATTTGACGAGGCTATTGCTACACCTTTGACGAACCCATTGGCCATCGATGGCACAATCCAAAGATTTGAATTCAGCTTTGAATTGGCCTGGAAGGCTATAAAAATCGTCGCCCTTTATTTTGGCTCTGACCAAAAATCCCCGCGCGATGCAATAAAAGCCGCTTATGGTTTTGGCTAGATTGAAGACGAAACGATCTGGCTTGAAATTCTTAAAGACGGTAACTTGTGTAGTCATACATATCGAGAAGATATAGCCAATGCCGTATATCGAAAATTACCAAGCTATGCCTCAGCAATACGTGAGCTTGCGTCATCTGTGACGGTTGCATTGGGCAACGCATCTTAGTTTAGCATGAGCCTCCACCTAGAGCATCTTGCGTAAAATCTGAATCAGATTTTCGCAAAAAGTATGCTCTAATTCAAAGTGCTAGCGCGACCTTAGTGCTCCCAATTGGGAGCGCGGCGCTCTAGTCTACAGCGCGTTCCTCAAACACCTTGCTGATCTGGCGGGCTTTCGTCCATCGGGCGACCAATGATCTCTTTGCTACGGGCACAAAATGCGGCGAGTATTAGCAAGACGACGGTGCATAACATGAATGGCGCCTGATGGCCGACGAGGGCATAGACAGCGGCTCCAAAAATAGGCGCTACAACAAAACCGGCACCATTGGCTGCGACGACCAATCCCGCCACACTGCCTTGGTCATCTGGCCCCACTGCGAGCGAGGCACCACCTGTGAAGCCGGGTCTTGCAAGGCCAAAGCCTAAACCCACTAGACCTTGTGCCGCGGCCAAAGTGCCAAAATCACTGCCGATAACAGTTAGCCCAGTACCAAGAGCAGTAACAATTGTCCCGGCAACGACAAGTCCACGCGGGCTCAGGCTCAGGCGTGGCAGCAGGCCAATCTGGGCGACAATTTGCGCCAACGCCCCCAAAGCCAGTGACACTGCAACCAAGGCTGCACCCTCGCGCGGCGGCACATTCAAACGGTCCATGAAGTAAAACGATAATTGCTGAAACATCACCGCCGTCGCAGCCGACAATATAACCCCCACGACGAGCCAAGTCCGAATACGCTTGTCTAGGGCCAATCGCCATACAGAGGAGGGAGCAGCAGACTTCTTGGCCTGCGGCGTAATTGGGACTGCAGGCAGCATGAAATAAGCAGCCAATGCACCTGCACTGGCCAAGACCGTTACGGCAAATAGTGGGGCTAATAGCCCAAAGCTGGAAATGAGCCCCGCTGCTAAAGCCGGACCGCCCGCTGAACCAAAGGCAAAAGCTGATGTAATTGCGGCGATCTCTCGGGTGCGGATATTGGCCGGGGTTGTGTCGGCCACATAGGCTTGCGCTGCTGGATTGGTTGCCGATCCAAAGGCACCAAAGATAGAGCGCGCCACAGCTAAGCTGATGAAGAAAACGACCCAGTTGAGATGCTGTATCAGCCCGAAGGCGGCGATTGCGGTGAATGAGGCTGTTGATAACGCATAAGCGCTGAGGCCCAATACAATCATCGGCTTGCGTCCGCGCGTATCACTTGCTCGGCCCCAAACAGGACTTGAGACGACCCACAAGATCGCCGAAACCGTGAAAATCGCCGATACGCACCAATCGGGCATCCCTGTCTCACGGGCGATTGGCGGTAAAACTGCAAACAGCATGGAATTGCCAATTCCGACAATAGCAAGGCAGCAAAAAAGCAAACGGAACGTTGGTTTGGCTGGCGATATAGCGATGTCAGGCGAATTCATTGTGCAACTTCTAAGCTGGCGCGCTACAAATGAATAGTCAAACGGCGCCTGGTTCGTTTTTTTCTAGACGCTTAGCAAAGTGAACACCAGCCAGCTTTTGCGTCACGATGCTCAAAACGGCGCGCGTAAACGCTTAAAAAACCTTTCCTGCACCCCCCGTTAAGGCTTCTGCTTTATGAACAAGTCCAGAGAAATGGTCGGATTTGGACTTGCCTGAAGGAACTGGAGAACGTGATCCAATTCACCAGGAACCACATGCCGCCCCTAAACCACCAAAGCGAGTTCAAAAAATGTTTCTAGTGATCGGTATAGTCATCGTTTTTGTGATGGTGTTTGGCGGCTATTATTTGGCTGGCGGTCACTTTGAGGTGTTGATACACTCAGCACCGTTGGAATTCATGATCATCTTTGGTGCCGCTATTGGCGCTTTTGTCATCGGCAATTCTAGCACGAACATGAAAGCAACGTTGGCTGGATTGGGCAAAATCGCGTCAGGGCCAAAGTGGAAAGCGCCGGACTACCAAGATTTACTCGTGTTGTTATTCGCATTGACGCGCATCATGAAGTCAAAAGGGGTCGTCGCTCTGGAAGCGCATATCGAAAAACCGGCTGATAGCCCGATTTTTAAGCGCTACCCAAAAATCCTCAAGGATCATCACGTCACAGACTTCATTTGCGATACTTTGCGGATGATGACGATGAACCTCGACGATCCCCATCAGGTCGAAGCGGCGATGGAAAAGCAGCTGGAGAAGCATCACCACGAGGCGCACGGCCCCTCCCATGCTCTTCAAACTATGGCCGATGGATTGCCCGCTTTGGGTATTGTCGCGGCCGTACTTGGCATTGTGAAAACCATGGGTGCAATCACCGAGCCTCCAGCCGTTTTGGGCGGCATGATTGGTAGCGCCTTGGTGGGTACTTTCCTCGGCGTATTCTTGGCTTACGGTCTTGTTGGACCAATGGCGACACGTTTGGTCCAAATTGTTGACGAAGAACATCAGTTTAACCGAATCATCATGGACGTGTTGGTTGCCCATTTGCATGGCAATGCAGCGCAAGTTTCTGTCGAAATTGGCCGTGGAAGCGTGCCGTCATCGTTGGCACCTTCTTTCACAAAGTTGGAAGAAGCACTCAATACGATGCCAACAGACGCTTGATCACAGTTATTTGATCGCACCATACAGCTCCAAATAGTGAGTTGACTGGCTTTGAAAAGGATACTACGTCTTACTTAAATCTTAACGTCACTTTGGAATTTGCTAATATTTCAAAAAGTTAATGTAGTAAATACGGGCTTCTAGCTATGCCGATGTGCGAACGCGGAAGCGTTTGTTATGGCAAAAACGCATAGGTGTGTTAGCAAAAGCTGCTGATAGTGCCCTATTGCTTCATTTCGGTACACCTTCTATTGCCTTTTCTCACGACGCCCGAAATGTGGCGCATCGGGCACAGAAGGAATATGACCATGAAGAAGATTTTCGCAGCAGCAGCAGTTGCAGCAGTTCTCGGCCTCGCAGCTTGCGGCCAACCAGCAGCAACCAACGCAGCAGACGCAGCTAGCAACGCCGTTGACGCAGCAGCAACTGGCGCAACAGACGCAGCTGGTAACGTTGTTGACGCAGCAGCAGGCGCAGCAGGTAACACTGTCGACGCAGCAGCCGGTGCAGCAACTGACGCAGCAGCAGCAACAGGTAACGTTGTTGACGCAGCAGCTGGCATGACGGGCAATGCAGTGGACGCAGCAGCTGGCATGACCGGCAATGCAGTCGACGCAGCTGCTGGTGCAGCCGTGAACGCAGTTGTTCCAGAAAAAAAATAAGCATCACTTTCGCGCGAGCGAATTTGAACTTAGCGAAAGGTCGTCCTTGTGGACGGCCTTTTTGCGTTGTGGGTCAAGGCTTGTAGTTATAGATTACGATAATGCCACGCCTCCCCCCTTCCCCCAATATTCGCTTTGATAACGCGGGCCTGCTTCATGGCGAGGATTTTAATGACACATACTTCTCGCGCGACGATGGTCTCGCAGAGACGCGCGCGGTGTTTCTGGCCGGAAACAAGTTGCCCGATGCTTGGGCCGGTCGCACACAATTTGTAATTGGCGAGTTAGGCTTTGGCACAGGGCTGAACATTCTTGCGACCTGGGCTTTATGGCAACAAACCGCACCAGCAGGTGCCACTCTGCACATCATTACCGTCGAGGGATTTTTGTTGGATCGGCTGAGTGCGCAAACCGCGCACGCGGCATGGCCAGAACTTGCGCCGCTGTCTGAAAAACTGATCGCGCGCTGGCCGACACGTTCGTTTGGCACCCAGCGGATCTGGTTTATGCACGACCGCGTTTGCATAACCTTTCTGATCGGTCCGTGCGAAGAAATGCTCGCTGCCATGTCGTTTAACGCCGATTGCTGGTTCTTGGATGGGTTTGCGCCTAGCAAGAACCCGCAGATGTGGTCGCCAGCTGTACTTCAACAAGTCGCGCGTTTGTCTAACCCAAATGCAACGATTGCAACCTATTCGGTGGCCGGAGCCGTTAGAAAAGGCCTCTCTGAAGGCGGATTTGATGTCCAGCGCGTTCCAGGCTTTGGCTCCAAGCGCGAACGACTTGAAGGCATGCTTTCGAGCTCAAAACAGTCCCCAGACGTTGCAATGCAGGGCAAGCCGCAATCAGCCATGATCATCGGTGGTGGCATTGGTGGAGCAGCACTTTGCGATGCGATGGCACGCCGTGGCATTGCCGTTGAACTCGTTGATCCCGACCCCTGTGGACGCATCAAAGCCAGTGGAAATCCCGTCGCCTTGATCATGCCAAGGCTAGACAAGGCAGACACACGCGAAGCGCGGTTCTTCCGCTGCGCATATCT
>JAYSRI010000011.1:0-2263 GCA_043721175.1 Alphaproteobacteria bacterium | reverse complement strand
CTCGACACGCTCGTTCAACTGAGCGTCAAGTCGCAAACGCTGACGACACCTCCAACCACACCAAGCAATGGAGACGCATGGATCATTGGCCCGGGCGTGACAAGCGGCGCTTGGATTAACGCCAGTACTGGCAGCGTTATGATGTTTTCAGATTCAGGCTGGGTTTCCGCTTCTCCCCGAGTTGGGTGGCTTGCCTTTGTTGAAAGCGATAGGCAATTTGTGGTCTGGGACAGTGGACAATGGGGCCCTTTGAGTGAACAACTAAATTGCGAACCTTCAGCCAATCTGTGGATGAACTCAAGTTTTGAAATCTGGCAGCGCGGCGACACTCATGCACTGTTAGCAAATCAACCCAAATTTACCGCGGACCGTTGGTGTTGCACCATAGGTACTGGCGGGACCGCAAACGTTTCGCGCGTATCACTATCTGTTAACATCAACGCACCAAGCTGGGTGCGCGATGGGCTCCGCCTACACCAAACACAAGCATCGACAACGCCAACTTTGCTGGAACAAAGAATTGAAGATGTTACAACCCAGCTCGATCAAACCCTTACAATAGCGTTTTGGGCGCGCGCGTCAGCATCAATGCAACTGACTCCGATTGTAACGCAGAATTTCGGAACAGCCGCAAGTGCGCCCTCCTCGTCAAGTGGCAATGCAATTCAATTGACCACAGGATGGGCAAGGCATGTTGTGCAGGTTAGTGTCGCAGGCATCACCACCCAAACAATCGGACCCAACTCTTACATAAGCGTCGGCCTAAATGGGCCAATTGGTCAGACTTATTGGTTTGAGATTGTATTGCCGACATGTGCGTCAGGGTCAATTGCGAGCTTGCCTAAAAAGCCCGCCCCCGGCAACACGTTGCGACAATGCCATCGCTATTTTTGCAAGACATTCCCCCCAAACACGCAACCCGCCTCAAACACTCAAGATATAGGCGGGCCATTTGAAAGTGCCTATTCAACTGTTGCTTATGGCAACCTCATGTCTTGGCAATTTCCAACGGCGATGCGAAAAATACCCACCATTACCACTTATAATCCCTACAGCGCGGCGATGGCCGGTATGGCGATTGCGGGATCTGGAAACTATGCAGTGGACGCTTACAGCTTGACTGAATTGGGTGTGCTGCTGCGCAATACCCAAGTGCTCGGTTTTGCCCCAACGCCAGTTAATCTCCACGTCACGGCAGATGCTGAACTGTAACGGCGGTTCATGAACCCACAAAGCATCTTGCGCTCATTCTGGTGGCGGTCCTTGCGCGTGAGACGCAAGTGGGTTTAGTGCAAGCAATGGCGCGGCGATTGGCACTTTTGATTTACTACACGCGTGATGAGTGGCCCCTGCGCGCTTCTATCGAAGCCCATATTCGGGCTATTCGCAATTGGCCTGGTCACATGACAATTGCCGTCAATGTCGCATTTCCGTTTGATCTGAAACTTCTGGCCAGCCTGCCTTTTGACGTTGTGATCTATCACACGACCGCAGTTGCCCTTAGGTGGTATCCGTCTGGAATTGAGGCGCTCAATCCCCTTGCCGAAGCATTTGAACATCACGATGCTTATAAAATCGCGATGCCTCAAGATGACTATATGTATACTACGTCATTGTGTGCTTGGTTGAACCTCGCACAGGTGGATCTTGTTCTGACACCTATGCAAGGGGAAGCTCGCGCCCTCGCGTACGAAACACTCGATAGTAATGTAAAAATTGAAACGATACTGACAACCTATCTTGAGGAGCGCGACGTGCTGGCTGCCAAAGCTCGCGGACGCTCACCAATCGAGGAGCGCGAGTTTTATGTCTCTTATAGGGCTTGGGATGCCAGGCCGTGGGTCGGCGAGGCCGGACAACAGAAGGTCAATGTCGGCCTAGCAGCGGCTGCAGCATGTGAGAGACTGAAAAAGCCGTGCAATATCTCGCTGAACCCAAAAGACACAATAATGGGCGGCGATTGGTTCCGCTTTTTGTTGAATTCGCGCGCTGTGGTCGGTGTTGAAGGGGGGTCGTCGCTGCATGACCCAGATGGCAAGATTTTTGAGCGCGTTGAAGCCTATCTAGCTATTGCTCCAAATGCGTCATATCGCGAGGTCATTGAAGCGGTCTTGGGCGGGGAACAACATCACGCTGACTTTACCGCTTTATCTCCTCGACATTTTGAGGCCATCCTGACGAGGACTGCGCAAATTCTAGTGGAAGGAAGCTATAGCGGGGTCTTAAAGCCAAATGTACATTACATCCCCGTGAAAGCGGACTT
>JAYSRI010000010.1:0-5658 GCA_043721175.1 Alphaproteobacteria bacterium | reverse complement strand
CTCGGCTCTTGATGCGTGATTACTCCGACGCGTTTCTTGATGGGTATCTTTCGCAATATGGCAAAGAAGCATTATCGAGTGTGGGTTGCTACCAATATGAGGGTGCCGGGGCGCAATTATTTGAACGGGTCGACGGCGACTATTTCTCAATCCTTGGCCTGCCTTTATTAGAGATTATGGCATTCTTGCGACTGCACGGCGAAGTGTCGATATGAAAATAACGTCGTCTACTCCTTTGTATGCCGTATTAGGACATCCGGTTCGTCAATCTATGTCGCCGATTTTGCAGAATGGCTGGATCGAGGCGTGCGGATTTGATGGAGTTTATGTTGCACTTGATATTGATCCGACGTACTTTGAAGGGGCAATATTGGGGTTGCATCAAAGTGGACTTCAAGGCGCAAACATCACGACACCTTTTAAAGAGCGGGCCGCACAGATCGCGGTTGGTACATCGCCATTGGTACAGTCTATTGGCGCGGCGAATTGCCTGACGTCGACAAAACAGGGTTTTTTCGCCGATTCTACCGACGGCGGCGGCTTCATTGCAGATTTGGATGCGCGTGCGTCAGGCTGGCGTGACATGTCTGGTCACATTGTACTCATAGGAGCGGGTGGAGCGGCACGTGCCATATTAAGGGGCCTGGTTGATATCGGACGCCACCCTGTAATTGTAGTCAATCGGGATGAACATAGAGCGCTTGAAGCGGTAGCTAGGCTGAGTACGGCAAATGTAACGTCGGCTGGCTGGAAGGATTTGGCTAACCGTCTTGTCGGCGCAGGCCTTGTTATTAACGCGACAAGCATGGGTTTTAATGGCGTCAATCAATTACAAGTTGACCTCCGACAAACTCTCAGAGAATGCTTGGTGTACGATAGTGTCTATGCACCGCAAGACACCGCCTTTTTGACCAATGCGCGTGAAATTAATCGACAAACTTTCGGCGGGCTTGGCATGTTGGTCGGGCAAGGGGCGTTGGCGTTTGAAAGATGGTTTGGTGTACAGCCCGATTTTATGGCAGGTTTAGCGCGGCTTCAGGCGGCTTTGGTACGATGAAAATTATTGGTCTCACAGGGTCAATTGGGATGGGCAAAAGCACAACAGCTGCAATGTTCGCGGATTTGGGCATTCCCGTTTGGGACGCTGACAGCGCCGTTCACAAACTTTACGGCGTTGCTGGAGAGGGCGGGAAAGCGCTTGGTCAATTGTTTACGGGCGTGGTGCGAGACGATGGCTCTGTTGACCGCGAGGCTCTTAGTTCGCAAATCGTTGGCAATCCGTCCACGCTGAAACAACTCGAGGCCATTGTCCACCCGCTTGTCGGTCAAGACCGCTCTGCATTTCTGTCAGGTGCGAGCCAAAGCGGCCAAGCGCTCGCGCTGGTCGATGTGCCGCTGTTGTTTGAGACAGGGGGCTATAAACGGGTTGATTATGTTGTGGTTGTTTCGTGTGGCGAGGAATTGCAGCGCCAGCGGGTTTTGGCTCGAACTGGGATGACGGTGGAAAAATTTGCAGCCATCTTAGCGCGTCAAACACCTGACGCACAAAAGCGCGCAGGCGCCGATTATATCATTACAACTGACATTGACCTTGACCACACGCGCAAACAAGTTCTCGACGTTTATCGTCAGCTAATGAGCGAACAAGTCACCGCTAAAGGGACAAGTGATGCGTGAGATTGTCTTTGATACCGAAACAACCGGCACCGACCCAGAGCGCGGCGACCGGATTGTAGAAATTGGATTTATCGAGCTGATTGATCTGGTACCAACTGGTGCGCATTTTCATCGTTACATCAATCCTCAACGTGATGTGCCAGACGAAGTTGTGCGCGTGCACGGCCTAACCAGTGCTTTTCTGGCCGACAAACCGCTATTTGGCCATCCAAGTGTTGTTGAGGAAATGCTGGCATTTATTGGCGACGATCCATTGGTTGCCCACAATGCAGAATTTGACCGCCGCTTTATCAACGCCGAATTCAAGCGCCTCAACTTACCTGAAATAGAGAAAAGCCGCTGTATTGATACCCTTGCTATAGCGCGAAAAAAATTTCCGGGTGCTCCCGCCTCACTCGATGCTTTATGTCGGCGGTTTAACATCGACAAAAGCGCGCGTGAAAAACACGGCGCATTGCTAGATTCTCAATTGTTGGCTGCGGTTTACCTCGAACTTAAAGGAGGACGCGAGCGGCGATTGTCCTTTCTCGATTCAACCGAAAAAGACCCGCAAACGTCGGCGCCCCAATCGGGCATTCTGGAAACCAAATTTGTAAGGCAGTCGCTACAACGGACAATACCCCTGCTACCACGCTCAACATTGAGTGAGCGCGCGGCACACGAGGAATTTGTGCTGGCGCTTGGAAAAGCTTCTTTGTGGAAGGCTTTTTTGACTCCAGTTCATGAGTAGAGTTGCGCCAAAATAACGTCGATTTAGCTCGCTAAATCATCAAGGGCTTCATCACTGAGGCCCGGGGGTACAATCATAATGGCGACAGCACGCGCACCAAAACCAAAATTGCCCCGCAGTGCCGCACTTACCAACGGACCAGCGCCGCCGCGACCCGATGAAGCCGCGAGCAATAAAGTTTTCACACTCGGCGTAGCATCAATTAAAGAGCGAATTTCTGTCTCGAGCGCACCCTCTCGGACGATCAGATCGGGAGTTATCGCAGCGGCGCTCCAGGCAACGTCTGACAGAGCCTGTAAATCTCCAAGCGCCTCTAACCGCATACGTTCGCGCATTGCCTCCCCCATAGCAGCCCAAAGGCCGGGGTCCATCGGCTCAACGACCCGCACGATAATAAGTTTAGCTTGAGTTCGCGCCGCACGAAGCGCGCCAAAATAGACAGCATCACGACATTCTGGGCTGTCGTCAGCAACACAAAGGAGCTTACGTTCAGTCATCAGTCATTCAGCGCGAAATAACGTCGGAAATTTCGCGCAACTTAGCCCGTGCACGCAACAAATAGAAGCCTTCTGTTGATAAGTGGTTTGGCATTAATGCTGCCTCGGGAGAGCCGTTTTGAACAATCATTGGCTGCATGCTGCCAGCGGTTGCAAGATCAGCCAGCATGGCTTCATACAAAGGACCAACCCGCCGCTCGGCAATGATGTCCTTAAAATCCTCCCGCAGCGCGCGCAACGTGATAAAGTAGGCGTAAGATTGGCCTTTAACAAAATAGAATAACTTGTCGGCGCGTCGGTCGATGAACACCTTGCGGCCGGCCGCAACTTGTTTTTCCAGCGCATCCGATGATGAGCCAAGATCAAGCGCTGTGCGGTTGAGAACGCTTTGAAGATTATCTACCCGCACGTCAAAAACCGCCGTACCATTGCCAACACGCACGTTATAAGCACGCAATGCATCCATGGATTTTCGGTATTCCTGGTCAGCCGACGACGTGGGTAAGAAGCCGTCAATCAGCCACGTGTCTGGCTGTCTTGACAGACCTTGGCGCGCTTTTCCCAGATCGGGATCAGCGGCGGATGTGCCGCGTGTGCGCCCCACTTGGCTGTCAATTTCAAGGGTGATTGTGGACAGTGCCTTGATGAGGCCAGATTGAAAATTCACCATATTGCCGCCATAGCGCAACAGGGCAGCAGGCTGGAAACCCTGCGTATTGGGTGCCCACGCCGTTTCATTGACTTCGCGGTCAATCAGACCGGCGATAACAGCGATGGTTTTGGACGTTCCAGGACCCGCATCATCGGCTTTATAATTTAAGCTATCATTGATACGATGCGTGGAAATTGCGCCAACGCTATAATAGATTGGCACCAAGGCCAGACACACAATAATTGCGGGGCCTTTCCAGCCAAGACCCTTTTTTCCACTATCTGAACGCTCCGATTGGACGCCAACTTGGTCGTTGCTCCCGACATTGGGCCCGACATTGGGCCCGACATTGGCTTGAGCAAATGGATCAGCTTTCATTTGCGGTGTGACGGCCCGCTTCATTCCCGCCATCGCATGACGTACACGTTGACCCAAATCCATTGCCGCTCTCCTAGATGCAATTGCACCCTTATCTTAGCGGTAAAACCACCAAACACGACCTCAAACTACAGGTACAAGACATGATAGGCCATAGCTAAAACATCGCCCTGCGCTGATTCCCTGCCGCCCCGTCGCAGGCAGTGAATGTGAGGTTAGCCATTTGCATCTGGCGCACTTTACACCAACGCCGACCCGGCGAGGCCAAAGACAGTGCTGCGAGCTTTTTATGTTGGTGTTTGTAGCCACAATGAATAAACGTCGCAGTACCACAGGCCGGCGCAAAAATCGTCACCAATGCTCTCAAATTTGGATTCTCTTTATCATGACAGACGCACTTATCATTGACGCCGTTCGCACCCCTCGTGGAATCGGCAAGCCCGGCAAAGGCGCTCTGTCGCACCTGCACCCACAACATTTGGCTGCAACTGTGCTCAAGGCGCTTCAGGAACGTACCGGTTTCAACAGCGCCGATGTCGATGATATTGTTTGGAGTACGAGTACGCAAAAAGGTAAACAAGGTGGCGATTTGGCGCGTATGGCCGCGTTGGACGCGGGCTTTGATGTTAAGGCTAGCGGCATGACATTAGATCGTTTCTGTGGGGGAGGCATCACGAGTGTCAATTTAGCGGCCGCCCAAATTATGTCTGGAATGGAAGACCTCGTGATCGCCGGTGGGACTGAGATGATGTCCTACACCACGAGCGTGATGATGCAGGAAGCCGGGGCAGGCTTTGCGCCAATGGGCATGGGGTCAGGCAATACGCATTTACAAGCGCTTCATCCTCAAAGCCATCAAGGCGTTTGCGGCGACGCCATCGCAGCGATGGAAGGTATCAGCCGTGAGGCTGTTGATGCGTTGGCGCTTGAAAGTCAGCGCCGAGCCAGTGTCGCGATGGCAGAAGGTCGGTTTGACAAAAGTTTGATACCCGTTCTCAACGACGATGGCAGTGTCGCACTAGCAGTCGATGAGTTCCCGCGACCTCAGACAACCGCTGAGGGCTTGGCGGGGTTAAAAGCATCTTTTGATGGTGTCGCTGAAATGTCGGTTCAGCCTGACGGAGAAACATTTCGCCAATCCATTACACGCAAATATCATGGTCTTGAGTTTCACGGCGTGCACCATGCAGGTAATTCGTCAGGCGTTGTTGATGGTGCTGCGGCAATTTTGTTGGCCTCACCAGATTACGCTCATAAGCATGGCCTCAAAGCCCGCGCACGCATTGTAGCGACGGCAAATATGGGTGACTGCCCGACGTTAATGCTCAATGCACCCGTTGCAGCGGCCCGAAAAGTGCTCGCCAAAGCAGGTTTGAACGTTGAGGATATTGATTTGTGGGAAATCAATGAGGCCTTTGCGGTGGTGGCTGAGAAGTTTATCCGCGATTTGGGTCTCGACCGCGATAAGGTTAATGTGAATGGCGGTGCGATCGCGCTTGGTCATCCCATCGGAGCGACCGGAACGATGTTGATTGGCACTGTGCTCGACGAGTTGGAGCGGCTTGGTCTCAAGCGTGGTTTGGTGACGATGTGTGCTGCAGGCGGTATGGCACCTGCTATCATCTTTGAACGGATCTAGCTTTGATATCCGCGGAAGCGCCTGATTATGACTGAACGCCGACTAGATTCAGCCGAGACCCACATCGCCCACCTCACACGAACCG
>JAYSRI010000009.1:0-2265 GCA_043721175.1 Alphaproteobacteria bacterium | reverse complement strand
ATGCCTTCAAAGTAGGGAGGATTGGCGACATAGGTCGACTTTGCAGGCCAGTTATAGGTTTGCCCGCCTGACACTTGAATGCCTTGCCAATTGGCGTCGCCTTTAAAAACGTCGGCATAGCGGGTGGCAAACATTTCTGCCGTTACATACTTGCGCATAATGACGGACACTTCTGCCGAGGTTGGCCACAGGTCACGCAGATAAACATTGTTGCCATCACTGCCGACGCCAAGAGGATCATTATTCATATCCACTTGCATCGAACCCGATAGAGCATATGCCACTACCAATGGCGGGGAAGCCAAATAGTTGGCGCGCGTATCGGGATTGACGCGGCCTTCAAAATTACGATTGCCAGACAACACTGATGCCGCGACCAATTCATTGTCGATAATCGCCTTAGTGATCTCTTCACGCAGGGGTCCGGAGTTGCCAATGCAGGTGGTGCAGCCATAGCCGACCAGATTAAAACCCATCGCATCAAGATCGGCTTGTAAGCCAGATTGGGTTAGATAGTCAGTCACGACTTGGCTACCCGGCGCGAGGCTTGTCTTGACCCACGGCTTGACAGTCAAGCCTTTTGCGCGGGCTTTGCGGGCCACAAGACCAGCTGCGATGAGGACAGACGGGTTGGATGTGTTGGTGCACGAGGTAATGGCCGCAATCACCACGTCGCCATGACCCAGATCATGGTTGGAATCAGCCACCGCGACACGCTTGTTCAGTTCGCCGGGCTTGCCAAACTCACCCTCAAGAGCGGCTTTGAAGGCGGTCGCGGCATCGGCGACCAACACCCGGTCTTGTGGGCGCTTAGGCCCTGCGAGGCTTGGTTGCACACTGCCAAGATCAAGGCCCAACTCGTCGGTAAACACAGGTTGACCCGCATCATGTTTCCACATCATGTTGGCTTTGGCATAGGCTTCTACTAGCGCCACGCGATGCGCGTCACGGCCGGTTGAGCGCAAGAAGTTGATGGTGTCTTCTGCCACAGGGAAGAACCCGCAGGTCGCGCCATATTCTGGGGCCATGTTGGCGATGGTGGCACGGTCTTCCAAAGTCATGGAGTCCAAACCAGGACCAAAGAATTCGACAAATTTACCAACCACGCCTTTGGCGCGCAGCATTTGGGTGACGGTCAAAACAAGGTCAGTCGCGGTCGCACCTTCTGGCAATTTGCCGCCGAGCTTGAAGCCGACAACTTCGGGGATCAACATCGAGATTGGCTGACCAAGCATCGCTGCTTCGGCCTCAATACCGCCAACACCCCAGCCCAGAACTGCTAGGCCGTTGATCATCGTGGTGTGGCTGTCAGTGCCGACAACGCTGTCAGGATAGGCCTCGCCCTCATCATTGGTCCAAACGGTTTGGGCGAGATATTCAAGGTTGACTTGATGACAAATCCCAGTTCCAGGTGGCACAACGCGGAAGTTCTTAAACGCGGTCTGGCCCCAGCGCAGGAACTCATAGCGTTCGCCGTTACGCTGATATTCGAGTTCAACATTTCGCGCCGCGCTGTCGGCTTTGCCAAAACTATCGACCATCACTGAGTGGTCGATCACAAGGTCAACAGGAATGAGCGGATTGACCTTCTCAGGGTTGGTGCCCAGCGCAGCTGCTGCATCACGCATGGCAGCTAGGTCAACCACGGCGGGGACGCCGGTGAAATCTTGCATCAACACACGGGCAGGGCGGAACGCGATCTCGTGCTCGGTCTTACCTTTATTGTCGACCCAATTGGCGACCGCTTCAATATCAGCTTTGGTAACCGTGACGCCATCTTCTGCGCGCAGCAGGTTTTCGAGGAGAATTTTTAGCGTAACCGGTAATTTGGTAACGTCGCCCAAGCCATTCTTAGACGCCGCTTCCAGCGAGAAATAGGTATAGGATTTGTCGCCAACGGTCAGGGTTTGACGGGCGTTAAAGCTATTGATTGAGGGCATGATAAGCCATCCTCTTGTTCGAGCGATTTCAGGATCCAATGTATGTGTTTCATCACACAAATCGGGGTTCGCCCGCAAGGGTCGCGCGCTCGTGAGCTGCGTATCGACCGGCGGAATAAGATTATTGTAAGCTGACAATGGTAAAAAGTCTATGGGCAACCATCCATTGAATCGGATATGGGATCTTTGAGTTGTTGCAATTAGTGCCGGGCGCTATTTGCTTGCGTCTAGATCGCCGTGCTTCATTTATGAAGCACATCAGGTCGATCTAGCACTTTAAGATAGAGCATACGTGCCGCGAAAATCTGTTTCAGATTTTGCGCGC
>JAYSRI010000008.1:0-2266 GCA_043721175.1 Alphaproteobacteria bacterium | reverse complement strand
GATCAAGCAGGTTTGCCGCGCGAACAAGCGCTTCAGGTTCCGACACCCCAGCAATTAGTTGGGGTAAGGCCACATTATCAATGGCCGAAAATTCTGGTAGCAAATGATGAAACTGATAGACAAAACCAAGTGACGAACGACGCAAAGCCGTCCTCGGTCCATCGCCGAGGTCAGTTGCATCAACCCCTGCCAGCTCAACGCGCCCTCCCTGAATAGCCTCTAGCAAGCCTGCCGAATGCAATATGCTCGACTTACCTGAGCCAGACGGGCCAATAAGAGCCACAATTTCGCCCGGCATAATGGCGAGATCAACGCCCTTCACAACCTCCAGCACGCCTGCTTTGGTTGTGTATGAGCGGCGCAAGCCCGTGAGGCGCAAGACCGGATTACTCGTTGCGCCCAGACTACTCATTGCGCAGGGCCTCAACTGGATCAAGTTTTGCGGCTCGCAATGATGGCGGCAAGGTCGCCAAAATGCTGGCGATAGCGGCAAACAGGCCGATAACCGCGACTTCGTGCCACTCAACTTTGGCAGGTATGCCACTTAAAAAGTAAACCTCAGCATTGAAAACAGGGCCAAAAATCACTTCGACCAGTTTTTGAATCCCCTTAATGTTCAAGCAAAAGAGTGTGCCCGCAGCGACCCCTGTCGCAGTCGCGAGTAGCCCTATCGATGCCCCCGCCATCATAAATATCCGCGTGATCGAGCCTTGTGTTGCGCCCATGGTGCGCAAGATTGCAATGTCTCGGCCTTTGTTTTTGACCAGCATCACAAGGCCGGAGATGATGTTCATCGATGCAATCGCCACAAGCAACATCAGGATCAGGCGCATCACGTTGCGTTCAATCGCTAGCGCCGAAACCAAGCCCTCCGATTGTTGACGCCAATCGGTGACCATGCGGCCTTGAGCAATTGCTTGGACGGCGGGCAAAATATCGTCGGCTTTGTCAGGTTCGGCAAGGCGCAGTTCCAACGTGTCCCAGCTGGTTTCTTTGTTAAAGAAAAGCTGTGCTTGCTCAATGGGCATATAAATGTAGGATTCATCAAACTGGCTCATGCCAACGTTAAATATGGCGCTCACGATATATTCCTTGCGGCGCGGGGAGGTTCCAAACGGTGTCGCCGCACCAGTCGGGGAAATCAACTCAATGGCGTCGCCGGGTAACAAGCCAAGGCTTTGAGCGAGGCGCGAGCCCATCGCGATTTCCTCGCCACCATATTCGCCCTTGCCCCATGTTTTCAAACTACCGCCGACGATGTTTCCCGACACAATTTTAAGCGATGCCAAATCAGCCGCCGAAACCCCGTTGACAATGCCGCCCCGCGCGACTTCTCCGCTTTGAGTGACGGCAAGGACTTGCCCATCCACAAGCGAGCGTACCTCTGTGACTCCGGGGATTGCTTTGGCTTTGGCAACAAAGGCTTGCGCTTGGGGAATAGGCATGGCGCGCACGTCAATAAAAACGTGGCCGCCTACCCCAAGTATCCGACCGAGCAATTCGCCGCGAAAGCCGTTCATGACGCTCATGACTATGATCAAAACCGATACGGCAAGAAAGATGCCGATGAAGCTGATGATGGAAATCAATGCCACACCACCATTTTCTTTTCGGGCACGCAAGTAGCGACTAGCGAGTGTGCGTTCCCATTGGCCGAAGGGTCCAGATCGACCGGCAGCGCTCATGAAGACGCCTTCTGGGTCAGCCTAGCCAATGCAGCTTCGAGGCTGATGTCTTCTTTGGCACCCGTCTTTCGGTCTTTGACTTCCACTAAGCCTGCGGCCAGTCCCTTCGGACCGATAATCAGCTGAGTGGGAACGCCGATGAGGTCCATGGTGGCAAATTTCGCCCCTGCGCGCGCATCACTATCGTCGTACAATGGATCAAGGCCCGCTTTTGCAAGTGCAGCATAAGCGCCTTCACACGCCGCATCGACTGCGCTGTCACCCGGACGCAAATTGATAATGCCGACATTATAAGGTGCGACGGCATCGGGCCAGATGATGCCGTTTTCGTCATGGCTGGCCTCGATAATAGCACCAACTAGGCGCGATACGCCAATGCCATAGGACCCCATATGGACATGTGCGTCTTTCCCGTCAGGGCCGGAAACTTTTGCGTTCATAGGCGTCGAGTATTTGGTACCGAAGTAGAAAATATGACCAACCTCAATACCTCGCCCAGTGCGACGGCGTGTTTCTGGCACTTCGCTTTCAAAGCGGGCTTCTTCGTGGATTTCATCGGTTGCAGCATAGGCTCTGACAAT
>JAYSRI010000007.1:0-2271 GCA_043721175.1 Alphaproteobacteria bacterium | reverse complement strand
GGACCGGCAAGACCGTGCTAGCCATTGAGGTTGCTAAGTCCCTTGGCCTGCCATTGATTGAGTGGCACATCAAATCAACTACCAAGGCGGTGCAAGGCCTCTATGAATATGATGCGGTGACCCGTTTGCGCGACAGTCAGCTTGGCGATGAGCGCGTCAAGGACGTCAAGAATTACATCAAAAAAGGCAAAATGTGGGAAGCATTCGCCCATGAAGGCAAGTGCGTTTTGCTGATCGACGAGATCGACAAGGCCGACATTGAATTCCCAAACGACCTCCTTCAAGAGCTCGACCGGATGGAATTTCATGTCTATGAAACGGGTGAAACGATCAAGGCCATTCAGCGCCCCATCGTCATCATCACATCCAACAACGAAAAAGAACTGCCCGACGCTTTCTTGCGCCGTTGCTTTTTTCACTACATCAAATTCCCCGACGACGAGACGATGCAGTCAATTGTCGATGTGCATTTTCCCGGCATCAAAAAGCGCTTGATCGCAACGGCTCTCAACAGCTTCTACGATATGCGCAAAGTGCCGGGCCTCAAGAAAAAGCCCTCGACGTCTGAATTGCTTGACTGGCTTAAATTGTTGGTAACCGACGACATCGACCTTGACGCCATCAAGCAAAAAGATCCAACAAAACTGATCCCGCCTTTGCACGGCGCGCTGCTCAAGAACGAGCAGGACGTGGCGTTGTTTGAACGGCTGGCGTTTTTGGCGCGGCGCGAGGGTCGGTAGGGGTTCTTAAATCGCGCCGATTATAACTTGAGGCGCCGCGCTCATGGTTGCGCGAAGCGGCTCGTCGAAACCGACGCTAATGATAGACCCATACCCCTGCTCGCTCGGCTGGGTGTAAACAAAAGTTTTTGCACTGTTTACATCCACCACCCAGAGTTCCGGAACGCCTGATTGGGCATACAAAATTGCCTTTGGTCCGCGATCATAGCTCAGCGAAGAGTCCGCAACTTCGATTGCAAGTAAAAGTTCATCGCTGCTCACATAGCGTCGTTCGGGATGAAGCGTGGGCGTTACAACAACCTCTGGATTTACAATTGTGCTATTATTAAGCTGAACAGTTAACTCGTCCGATGCGTCATATCCAACAGGTAGCTGAAGCAGCAAGGCCTTCAAAATGCGCATTTTGACCACCCCGTGAAGCATCACTTGAGAATTTATTTGAATAATTTCTCCATTCACAAGCTCAATGCGTTCATCACGTGATAAAACGTTGGCGTCAAACATAGCGTCGAGCTCAGCCACGCTAAAGCGACGCGGCCTAATTTCCTCGGCAGGGTAACGGGGATCTGAAGGTGGGGTCGCAAATCCGTCGACCATAGAATTTGCTCCTCTGCACAGACTAACCCAACTGGATCACAATGCAAAATCCTTGTTGGATGGCGCGCCTTGAGGCAGTTTGATTGGGTGATTAGGGCAGCGCCTGCTGTGCTGCTTGGTCTCGCGCAAAAAAGAGGGGCAGCCGCGTTGCGCAGTCCATGGTTTAACGGGAGATATTGGCTTCGAGCAACGCAATTGCGTCAGGCGTCAGATCAAAGAGTTCGTAGATGATGGCGTCGATCTGGTTTTAGGCGGCAGTGATTTTGGCAGTTAATGTGCGCACTTGACATTGTGCCAAGAAGCGGACTTTGAGCCCGCCTCCCCTGCCTGCCCCCTCAAAAACCCAGCGTGCCTTCAATGTCGTGCAGGATCAGCATGTTCACATCATCGGCGGCTATACGGCGGATTTTCATCAGGTCTATTGTGCGCTCGTCAGACATAAAGCGCCAAAGGATTTTTGGGTTTGGGTACCAAAAGGCACCCATAATATCCCATTGGTTTGCTGGCCCAACCAAAGCCAACGCCACATTGGCATTAACGATCCGCTTGCCGCCATGCTCGCTCAAAACCGGAATGATGCCCGCCTGATATTCATCCCACGCCGCGTCGGCGCGACCATCGGCGAGGTCGTGGCGCATGCGCATCAATGAAATGACTAAAATAGCCTTGTCCGACGGCAAAGACTTGATGCCCTGCACAGCTGCTAAAGTTGGCTCTATTTCGTCGAAATACCCCATAACTGTAGGGAACAGCCAACACAGCGTGTTAGCAAGTCTTGCCTACAGCTATTCACTGTAATTTCCTGAAATCATAAATTTGCAAACTCTTGTTTGCGTGGCCCCATATAGCCGAATAACCACGCAGCAACTTTGCGCATCTGGATTTCTTCGCTACCTTCAGTGATGCGATACCTGCGGTGGTGACGGTAAATGTG
>JAYSRI010000006.1:0-16404 GCA_043721175.1 Alphaproteobacteria bacterium | reverse complement strand
CAGCCATTTTGGATACACTTGCTTTTTCGGGCTTGGACGAAGCCACTTTCCGTGAGCGCGCCTTGGCATCGCGCGATGGAGTTGGTTTGTTTGAGCATGAACTCTCTTTTATCCGCTACCGTGTATGTGGACGAAATAAGACAAAGCCGACGCTGGCGATCTTGCCCGATGGCCCAGCCACAATTGAAAGTTATGACGCTTTCATTGCGACACTGGAAGACCGCTTCAACATTGCCCTGCTCGAAATCCCGGGATTTGGGTTTTCGTTTCCAAAGACCGGGTCAGCCACCGGTTTTGAAGCCAGCTGTCAGATTCTAGTGGCGGCCTTACGACAACTGGCGTTATCTAGAGCAATTTTAGTTGGACCGTGTATTCAGGGGCTATTTGCTGCCCGTATTTCTGAAATCATGGGCGATGAACTTGCTGGAGTGATTATTGCGCAGACAGGTGACTTTGAAGAAGAAGGCAAGTGGGTGTTTGAAGTCCTCGGTGGCGCAGCGTTAGCGCAGCCGTTCACGGGTCAAATTGGCTTTCGCCTAAACCGCCAACAAACAACAATCAAATATTGGATCCCGTTTGCAGCAGGGCCCGATGCACCTGTCGCCAAATTGCAAGAAGAAGCTCGTAAAATTCAACATGCTGGTTGTTGTTATGCGTTGGCCTCCCAAGTCCAGAAATTGGCAAGCGAAGAGATACCTCAGCCAATCGTCAAAATCCCCGCTGCCATATTGTGGGGCATGGCGGACAAATCCCATGTCAAAACAAATCGCCGCTCTATTCAAAAATTTGCGCCAAATGCGAGCTATGCCGAATGGGAAGGTGTTGGGCACTTCATCGATATCGAAGCCCCCGAAAAAATTGCGCAAGTCGCATTGATGCTTTTGGAACCCCAATAGCAGACCGCATCAAACGTCCTTCAACTCACTGACAAACTCATAGCGGTCGCCACGGTAAGCTGAGCGGGTGAGTTCGACTGGTGTGCCGTCAGCGCGAAATGTTCGGCGTTCGATGCGCAGGACTTCGCTATTCTCTTGTATCGACAACAAACCCGCTTCAATCGACGTCGCCAACGAGGCAGTTAGCCGCTGGTTGCCTTTGACTGGTTGATTATTTTTGGTCGCCAGTGCCGCATAGAGGCTGTCGCCAATTTCATCGATAGGCGGCAAGAGGATGGCAGCTACGACTGCCTCTTCAATTGCCAGTGGTTCGCCGTTCGCCAATCGGACACGGGCCAGCCGGACAATGGAATCGCCAATGGCAACATCCAGTGCGATGGCTTCTTCGTTATTGGCATTGGCGAGGGATTTCATGATCCAAACGCTACTGGGCGACGCGCCACGGTTTTGCGTATCACTGCTAAAGCCGGTCAACTCGCTACCAGGCTGTTGAATGCGGGGTGCTAGATAGGTGCCTGAACCATGGCGGCGCACGATTAAGCCTTCATCGATCAATTGCTCAATAGCGCGGCGTATGGTGACACGAGACGCGCCTGTCTGCTCGCTCAATAATCGCTCGGAGGGCAAGGCTTCGCCGCCGCCAACAAAGCCATCACTGATTGCCTGACGCAATCCTTGGGCAAGTTGCAGATAAAGCGGTGTCGCGACGTTACGATTTGCAATAAGTTTGCCAACAAGGGCCATAAAAATCTCTCCACTAGTCCGACTTTATGGCGTCCATACGGCCATAAGGCAAATGTTATTGAGCGTTGGTGTTGAAACGCGGCATTTGAGGCAAAAAGTCGCAGTAGCTAGACCAAAAGCAAAAAAGGCGTGACGCAACCATGATTGCATGAAACCATCCAGCTCAATGGCCTATTCCCGACCCGACCAAGACATCATCGCCAATGCAATCGCCAATAACGCACCTTTTGTCGGCAGGTTGCGGTCGCGGACATTGGTGGGTTCGCGTTGGGCGGCACTGTTAGGGCAGCTTATTACGATTTTGGTCGTGCACTTTGCGCTCAAATTTGAACTTCCACTCCTTCTTTGTATTTGTGCGATCGGTGCCAATGCCGCCTTGAACTTGTTCTTGTCCCTTGCGCATCCGGTTGGACGTTTGGTTCGGCAGTGGGAAGCTGCGGCACAATTGACCTTTGATGTGTTGCAATTGTCCTTTCTGCTCTTTCTCACTGGCGGGATTGAGAACCCGTTCTGTTTGTTGCTGATTGCCCCGGTTACAGTATCGGCCTCAACTTTGCGCCCACGCTGGACGCTGGGGCTGATTGGCGTCACGCTGACGTGTGTTGCCGCCTTAAGCTGGACACCGTTTCCGCTGCCATGGAACCCTGTTGGCGGCTTTGACTTGCCCGGTACTTACCGATTTGCAGTCGCCATCTCCATTGGTATTGGTCTGTTGTTTACCGCAGGATACGCGTGGCGGGTGTCGGTTGAAGAAGGACGATTGGCTGACGCCTTGATCGCAACTCAAGAAATTCTTGCGCGAGAACAACGCCTTGCCGCTCTAGGCGGTTTGGCAGCGGCGGCAGCACACGAATTGGGAACACCGCTGGCGACAATTCAAGTCACAGCCAAGGAACTAGCTAGGTCGTTGCCAGAGGGCAGCCTCGACCACGAAGATGCTCAACTGGTGTTGTCGCAAGCACAACGATGTCGCGAGATTTTGCGCAAACTCTCCGACAATCGCGACAGCTCCGAACCCGGTATTGAGCTGCTGCCTCTGGGGCAATTGCTGCAAGAAGCAGCGGCGCGTCATCCTGATCATGGCACCAAGGCGCTGTTGTTTGATATCGTGCGTCCTAACCATGAGTCTGACTTGATGGTGATTCGCCAGCCAGCAATCCTTTACGGTCTGGGCAATTTAATCGAGAACGCCTTGGAATTCTCAAAGCAAGCTGTGACGATTTCGGCCTTTTGGGACGCAAATCAAGTGCAGATATCGATAGGCGATGACGGGCCGGGCTTTGACGAAAGCGTGCTTGAACGCCTCGGCGAACCTTACATCACAACGCGCGGCGCGGGCACGACTGGATCGCGTCAACGCGAAGGTATGGGACTTGGTTTTTTTATCGCCAAAACACTGCTTGAGCGGGCTGGAGCAAAAGTAAGCGTATCAAACCAATCCAGCCCGTTGCGAGGAGCGTTGGTGAAAGTTGTTTGGGCGCGTCGCGATATTGAAGCACCGTAGGTCGCCGTGTGACATGTCGGACGGGTCAGCAGAGAGTGCGACGACGTGTCACTTGCGTCATGAAGTCTATGGGCCGACACTCAAAGAAAAATTAAAACAAAGAAGGTGTGGGCACATGACCTCAATTCCGGACACAATCACCGACCGAACGCTTCTGGTTATGGACGATGACGCGCCGTTGCGGCTGCGTTTGGCACGCGCGCTGGAAAGCCGCGGTTTTGTGGTCACAACTGCGGCAGGTGTTGAGGAGGCACTGGTGATTGCACGCACCGCTCCGCCAGCTTTTGCCGTTCTCGATATGCGCCTGGATGATGGTTCTGGTTTGACAGTGGTCGAGGAGTTGCACCTTCAGCGACCCGACGCCCGAGTGGTTATGTTGACGGGATACGGCAATATCGCAACCGCAGTCGCTGCTGTGAAAGCGGGAGCAGTGGATTATTTATCCAAGCCAGCTGACGCGGATGATGTGGTTAAGGCGCTTATGGCCGTTGGCGACAATTTGCCCGATCCTCCGGCAAATCCGATGAGTGCTGACCGTATCCGGTGGGAGCATATTCAGCGTGTATTTGAACTGTGCAGCCATAATGTTTCAGAAACTGCGCGTCGCCTGAATATGCACCGCCGCACCCTACAACGTATCCTCGCCAAGCGCGCGCCAAGGTAGGTGCCCGCTACGCTTTGGCTTGCGCGCGGCAACGATCACTACAATAAATCACTCGATCCCAATCGCGTGCCCACTTTCTGCGCCACGAGAACGGTTTGGCGCAGGCAGCACAGAGCTTGTCGGGGAGATTGCCTTTGGCAATTGTTTTGCCGTTTGCGTTTTTCATGTTTGGCTTTTCCTAGCCCGCATCCACGATTGCAACCTTGGTCGCACGCGCAGAAATTGGACGTACAAAATACCCATCAGCCAATGAGCTGGTGGAAACAATGTTAGCCAACCGAGTGGCTGAAAAGGCGTCACCTGCCGCCACATCGCACCAAAGGCCGAGACCCCGGACACGATCTCTTTTCCAACTTCCTGGGCGTGAAACTTGGCCAGCATTTCACGGCGATCAAGCGGACAAGTCCCACTTTCCATCAAATTGACAAAGGCGAGGCGGCCTTGGTTGGCGTCTAGTTTTCGAACCAAAGAAATCTCCGCCACGCAGAGCGGGCAATCGCCATCATACCAAATTGTTACGCGGGGCTGTTTCATAACGCTGATATGGCGCGCGCATCACAGTTAGGAAAGGCCAGCTTATGTTGACGCATTGCCAAGTTCGCGCCACTACAAAGGTGACAATTTTCAATTTCCTAAAGTTCAGTCGGTGCTCGCTCAATCTATGGCAATCCAAACCTTGAAGAAGTCGCCCAAAGAAGTGACAGACAAACTGGGCAAACGTGATCAAACTAAACTCGCCAACCGAGCAGCAATTCTTGATGCCGGACGGGGTGTGTTTGCCGAATTGGGCTATGAGGGTACAACAGTCCGCGACATTATCCGGCGTACAGAGCTGGCCTCGGGTACTTTTTACAATTACTTCAAATCCAAAGATGAAGTGTTTCACGCTCTTCATGACGATGGTGTAGCCCGCTTCAAGCCGATGTTGACGGCAGCACGCATCGCGGCGGGTGATGATTTTGAGCGCTATATGATCACGGCGTTTGAAGCCTATTTTCAATTCCTGCTGCGTGATGAACTGATTGACCGCGAAGTGGCCAAGCGCCCGGATTGGACACGGGTCCGGTTTGATACACCAGAAACGCTCGCCATGTTTGACGAGCTGAAAGCAGATATTATTGCTTTCACCAAGGCCTCAAAACTATTCGCCTTGGATCCTGAACTATTGACCGCTTCAATTCTTGGTATCGCCCAGGAGATTGGCGACAGATTATTGCGCGGGAAAGTTGATGACTTGACTGCTGCGGCGCGATTTGCAGCGCATTTTGTTTTGGGCGGCGCCCAGCGGATTCAAGGGGACGCACAGCAATGAACTTACAGAGAATAATCATCCGCCTGCTTATGAAATTGCCGGATGGCGTTTTGCGAGGCATGTCAGGTGGTGCGCCAATTATGCGTGACGGGCGAACTCTGGACGCACGCTTTCAGTTCATTGGTGCCAGTGCAGCCAAGCAACCACTGCCCGATCCATTTACGCCAGCAACGATCCGAGCCGGTGTCGATATGTTGACGGATCTGTTTGGCGGCAAAGCAGAACCCGGTGTGATTTGGAGCGATATACAGCTACCATTGCAAGGCCGCACGATCCCGGCGCGTGCATATCGCCCAGCCAACCATAAACCAGACGCCCCCATCATGGTGTTTTATCACTTTGGTGGCGGCGTGATTGGAAACATTGGTACCTGTCATGCCTTTTGCTCGATGATTGCCGCCCATGTGGGATGTCCTGTTTTATCGGTTGAGTATCGCTTGGCACCCGAGCACCAATGGCCTGCTGGCCTTGATGATGCGATCGACGCGTTTTTGTGGGCGCGCGACAATGGTGCTCAGTTTGGCGCGCCAGTTGGTGTTGCTGCCGCAGGAGGCGATTCGATGGGCGGCAATTTTACCGCCATCCTTGCTCAAGAACTAAAACGTCGCGGTCTTGCCCAGCCGACATTGCAGCTTCTGATTTATCCGGCAACGGACATGACGCAGACGTCCGGGTCAATGCAAAGTTGCGCTGACGCTTATCCACTGACCAAATCGACGATGGATTGGTTCATGGCCAATTATTTGCCCGCTAACACCGATCCCGCCGATTTGCGGATATCGCCAGCTAAGGAAACTGATTTAAGCGGTCTTGCACCAGCGATTGTGGTGACGGCCGGTCACGATCCGTTGCGCGATCAAGGCATGGTTTATGCCGAGCTGCTGCGGGCTGCAGGCGTGGAGACCCAAGCGCGCTGCTACGATACGCTCGCTCATGGTTTCACCGCTTATACGGGTGGAGTTCCTGCGGCCGATAAAGCATGCCGCGAGATTATTGAAATGGTAGCCATTGCCTATCGCGGCGCGGCCAATTGAGCCTCATGCGCGCCTTTCAATGCGATACATTGAGTGATGACTTGTCTGGAGCGAGAATGGTCGACATCGACGTTCCAGTTGCGCGTCATGGCGAAGTTTTAGTGGCCGTGAAGGCAACAAGCGTGAATTTTCCCGATATCTTGATGTGTCAGGGAAAGTATCAATTCAAGCCTGAGCCACCCTTTGTGCCAGGAATTGATGTGGCAGGTGTGATTGTCGCTGTAGGTGACGGGGTAACAGGTTTTGCAATTGGTGACGAAATTGTTGGCGGCGCTCGGCTTGGCGGTTTTGCGCAATTTGCATGTCTGCCAGTTGGCGGTCTTCAAGCAAAGCCAAAGAACCTGACTTGGGCGCAAAGTGCGGCCTATCCGGCGGCCTATCTGACGGCTTATGTGGCCTTGGTTTGTCGAGCCAACTTGCAGGCTGGCGAGACGCTTTTGGTGCATGGCGGTGCGGGTGGAGTCGGACTTGCCGCCTGTGATTTAGGCCGACATTTGGGGGCCAATATTATCGCGACGTCGGCCAGTCTTGAAAAGCGGGTGACTTTGAAAGAGCTTGGTTATGAAAATGTCTTGGACGCCTCAACCGCCTTCAAAGACCACGTGAAAGCCCTAACGAATGGGCGCGGTGCTGACGTTATCTTTGACCCTGTGGGCGGCGATGTGTTTGATCAAAGTGTGCGCTGCATCGCGTTTGACGGGCGGCTATTGTCAATCGGTTTTACAAGCGGACGTATTCCCGTGTTGCCTGTGAACATGGCGCTAATCAAGGGCTTCTCGCTGATGGGGGTCCGCGCTGGAGAATATGGACGCCAGTTTCCGGCGCGCGGTCTGGCCAACATCGAAGCCGTCCACGCCTTGGTATGTGACGGCGCTGTGACGCCACATGTCGGCGTTACTTTTAATTTGGACCAAACCAAGTTGGCACTTCAAGCGCTCGTTGATCGCACGGTGGTTGGCAAGGCCGTGGTCGTGCAGCTGTAAAACGTCAACTGATCGAGGGCCGCTTACTAAGCCGCGACCGCACTTTTCCCCATACGCGCCAGTCCATTGACGATATTTTGGCGTAAGTCTGATTGGAATGTCGGAGTTCGCAAAAGCATATCGACTGCATGCAGATGGGTCTGGATGACGGCTGGTGCGGCCCTGCCGCTATTATTCATAGCCACGATACAATCGAGCAGCATGTCAAATACCCTCTCTAAGTGTTGATCGCCAATATCCTCGGCGATAGCTTGCATTTCAGAAACCGCCATATGGATAGGGCGAATATTGGCATTGCTTTTGGCCAAGCCTTTGATCAGGTCGTGCACTCGCGCTGACGCGGCTTCCAAAACCGAACGTAGCCCATCAGCTAGCATTTCTTCTTCGCTGCCTTCAATCTCCAAGGGGTCATCATTGCGGCGGTATGGACCTTTGAACGCAGGGTCCTCGCGGCGGCGGCGGCATGGGCCGTTGTAGGTTGGGAAGGTGACAAACGGGCGCGGTTTCTCAACAACTTCGCGAATGCGATCACAAACCGATTTAGCGCTGATGGGTTTTAGGATGAATTCATCAATGCCCGTGCTGCGAGCAAAGTCGATTTGACTACGTTGATTATTCGCTGTCACGAGTATGATTGGCACGATGCGCAAGCTCTCTTCGCGGTGGGAACGGATTTTCTTAGTCAGGCCAATACCATCGAGCTTTGGCATCATCCAGTCGGTGATCACAATATCAGGTTGCACATCTAAAAAAGTGCTAAACCCGTCCTCGCCGTCAGCCGCGACCGCAATCTTCTGGACACCAAAGCTGCGCAGAACCTCACTGAGCATAACCCGGAAAAAAGGTTGGTCATCTATTATGAGGACCGACAATGACGCAAGATTGAGTGGACGTGGGGTACGGGCTGATAACGACACAGGGCAAATTCCTTATTCGCCTCAGCTAGCCTAAACTTGGTTAAAATCACCTTACTAATACGAAACTGCGTTAAAGCTCATGTCGCGTTTGCACTTTTGATGCCTCCATCTCGCAGGGCCGCATGAACTTTCGCTGCCACATCAAACCCCAGCTCGGCGCAATGGGTTGGCGTGGTCCATACCCGAAGTGCCAAAACGGGCCCTTTTTCCGAAACAGATTTTATGACGGCAATTGGGGCGGCTTTATCAGTCAGCCTTGGGTCTTTGGCGATCGCGGCCATGGCCAGCTTGGTGGCGAGCTTTGTATCGGTATCCCAATGTAACGTGATCTCAATATCGACACGGCGGTGCGGATTGCGGGTAAAGTTGGTCACAGGCTGGGTCATGACTTGGGCGTTCGCCAGCACAATGGATAGGCCTTGGACGCTTTCAAGCTCGGTCGTGAAAAGCGATAGCAACTTAACTTGGCCTTGCTTGCCAACAATCTCGACAAATTCACCGACGCGGTAAGGCGCAAAAATAAATATCAAAACGCCCGCCGCAACATTGGCAAGTGTCGCTTGCAGGGCCAGACCGATTGCGAGTGTCGCCGCGCCCAATACAGCTGCTACGCTGGTTGATTGAACCCCGGCAAACGACAATACTAACACCAGTGCCCCGATTAAAAAGGCAACGCGCACCAATTCAGCACCAAAAGTCACGACTGTATTGTCAATCACCGCTAGATTGGCGCTGCGCCGTGCCGCTTTTCGAACCGCACCAGCAGCTAGGCCAGCCAATGGAAATGCCACAAGTGCGACACCAAAAGCCACGCTAAGGCGGGCAATCAGTGGCCATTCGGCGGTGAGTTGGATCATGGAGCAGCCTTTGCCTTCATGTCGAATGCGCCGTCGGCCCGCACGCGCTCAATCGCTGCAATCACATGATTGCCGTGGACCGGCCCCAATATGCTGGTGTGGCTGGCCGCGTCGACATTGAGAGATGTGCCCCGCGTTGACAACCGTCCAGCACGGGCTTGGGTCTCTTTCCACGCATTGCCACCTTCGCGGATCGGCCCAGCCGTTATTGTTGCAACCGGCAGCGCGGGAATAAGGGCGTCACCTGCGATGGCGGGTCCTACGTTGTCCATGATAGCGGCAATTTCGCGTGCCGACGCCCGCATATGCCTTGGCGAACCAAAAATGCGGCGCTTTTCTTGGAGGGGTATACCGCTTTGCCCAATGCCATTTGCATAAAATAGACCGAGCGGTTTCACGAGCCCAAATGGGGCAAGGCTTGCTCCAAAGTTAGCGAAGTTGGCGGCGCGTTTGAGCCAGACTTTGGCGCTGCCCATTGTGCTAGCCGAAGGATCGACGGCATCAATCAAAACAAGGCCCGCCACTTCGCTTGGAAACTGGCTGAGGTAAGCGCGTGTCAGCAAGCCTGCCATGGAGTGGCCCACCAGAATGAATGGCCCCTTTTCGCCCGCAACGCTGAGCAATTGCTGAAGTTCGCGCGCCATGGTGCCGGTATCTCGTGGGTTATCAGATGGTTGTGACCAGCCAATGCCGGCGCGGTCGTATGAACAAGTGCGCCCGCCTTTGGCAACCTCTGGCTGGATAAAGCCCCAATCGGCAGAGCCAGAATAAATACCAGACTCAAACACCACTGTCGGCATGCCAGCAACCGCCAACCCCTCGCAGACAAGGCGCTGTTGACGACCATCGACATTGACCATCACGCCGCGCGGCGGATGATCCCAACCACCTGCTGCCATTGCCAGTCCTGTCATACACCAAGCCAAACTTAACGCCACGCTACCAAGTAGCGAGCGCTTTACCCAACGTTTCAAAGTCACCAACATGCTTGATCCCTCAGCCAACAGGGGGCAATTTTGCCGCCAATTGCGCTAGCCATGCCAAGCCTCGCTTTTCATTGACGCCAAAATCTCGGAGGCCAAACTTCGAGCGGCTGAACACGCAAATAGAAGCCTGTCCGTCGCCCAGATCAACAGGCTGCGCGGTGATCCAATCGGGAAACCCCACAAGCGCCGTGCGCTGAACCGCTTCAATCTGGCCGTCTAGTTGACGAATGCCGGACATGCGCGGTTCGCCACGCACAATCTCTAGCCACGCATCGCGAACTTGATCAACGCTCGCGTGAAAAATGCCGACTGTTGCATCGGGGCGTTGTGCAGAACTGAAATTCGCCGGCAATGCCAAGAATTGGTTGGGTCGAGCAATTTTTTTGAAACGAGAAAAATCAAGCGGGAAGTCAGTGATCATTATATTGTCCTCTTGTTAAAATCACAAAGTGATCACAATGCCTTCTTTGGCTGAAACATCGTTTGCAAGCAAACGTCCCCACGCAATTCGAGCTGCTTCAAGGCCGCTGCTTTCATGGACATCCAGCCAGCCGCGCGAGTCGTGAGCAAAGCGGTCAAGTGCCGCGTTAACTGCCCGTGCAAATTCGCCTCCACCCCAAGAGGCCCCAAGGCGTCCAATGTGGGTCGGCGCAAAAAACATCTCTGGCTTTGGACCAGGCATTGGTGCGCGACCGCTGCGATCAGCGTCCCAATGCGAGCCACCTACAATGACGGAGGCCTTGAGACCGTCACCTACGATCTCGTGCACACCCCGGGTCACAACGGCATCGCCAGCAAAATCGACGTAGACGCTTGACGTGCCAGCTAATGCTGAAAGGTCATCATAGGTTACAACATGATCGTAATAACCGCTCGCTTCCACGAACGCTTTGGAGCGCTGCGAGGTCAGGCCCGTCAACGTCAAGCCACCGCGACGCTTTAGGCAGGCAGCCATCGACAGCGCTGTTTTACTCGAAGCACTCGAAGCAATGACATTGCTTGCGCCCCAAGCCTTTTCGCCAGATATCCAGTCATCAAGCAGAAAACCAGTGATAAACAAAGGTTTCAACAAGGCGACGCGGCCTTCGCTTTCAGCATCACTTTGGGTGACGATCTCGTAGCGATTGTAGGCGGCGGCCATCGGTTGACGGTGCTCGGTCGCGTCCAAGAAGCCGTTTGAATTGATTTTTGTCGGCGTGACAACAAGTTCATGGCTCATCGGAAAATAGCCGTAGACGCGAGTGCCGACTTGAATTTCAGGCACCAAACTCTCGACAACCTCGCCAAAACCCCACACCGGGACGCGCCCAAAACCCGCGTTCACACTCGGGAAGAAGTTCCAATAAGCCATCATCTCGCCAAACACGGCATAAGTTACATTGTTGGCGGTTAACGAGAACCGCTTAACGGCAATGCGCGCTTGGCCCTCAGCTAATGACATTGCAGCGTCATCGACCAATTGCGTTTGTGCGACCGTCGAACGATTGGTTTCAAGGCTCTGGTTTTGTGCTGGCATTTGGAACTCCCCGCGATTGTTTTTGTCTTCTCGGGGACTTTATACATAGTTGTGTGAAGGTCAAAAGCGGCCCGCTACTCGACCTTGCAGGAAAGGGCGTATATTCAAGCCAGCTATGTATGATCGACTGCGCAAATTCACGCTTGAGCATGGGATACCCCTCGAAAGTGGCGGCCATCTGGCACCACTCGACGTGGGATTTGAAACTTGGGGCTCGCTCAATCCGGCCAAATCAAATGCCATCTTGATCTGTCACGCTTTGACGGGTGATCAATATGTAGCGGGTCCAAATCCGGTAACCGGCCGACCTGCTTGGTGGGATAACATTGTTGGTCAAGGCTTGATCATTGACACCAGCCGTTATTTTGTCATTTGTTCGAATGTTTTGGGCGGGTGCTCGGGAACAAGTGGCCCGGCATCTGTTGCCGCGAATGGCAAACCTTATGGCTTGAATTTTCCCGTCATCACAATCGCCGACATGGTGCGCGCGCAAGCGGCCCTGATTGATAGCTTGGGGATTGAAACTTTGTTTGCGGTGGTGGGTGGCTCTATGGGGGGTATGCAAGTTCTTGAATGGATCGCCAGCCGACCTCACCGCGTCTTTGCTGCGATGCCCATTGCGACCGCTGCCCGCCATTCGGCGCAGAATATTGCGTTTCATGAAGTTGGTCGCCAAGCCATTATGGCAGACCCCGATTGGCGCGATGGTGCGTACCTTGTTCAAAACACTAGGCCAACCAAAGGTTTGGCCGTGGCTCGCATGGCAGCTCACATCACTTATTTGTCTGACGCCGCCCTTCACCGAAAATTTGGTCGTCGTTTGCAAGACCGCGACGACGTGACGTTTGGCTTTGATGCCGATTTCCAGATCGAGAGCTATTTGCGGTATCAGGGCAATAGTTTTGTTGATCGATTTGATGCTAATTCTTATCTCTATATCACGCGTGCGATGGACTATTTCGATCTAGCGGCGAACTTTGGCGGACGCTTGGCGGACGCTTTTGTCGCCTTCAAAGGCAAGGCATGCGTGGTTTCATTTTCCTCCGATTGGCATTATCCCCCAGCCGATAGTCGTCATATTACCCGCGCTATGATTGGGGCGGGGATAGAAGTCTCAGCGTTTGAAGTTGCAACCGACAAGGGGCATGACGCCTTCTTGCTGGACGAGCCGGATTTTCATAATGCCATGTCGGGTTTCTTGAATGCCTGTGCCACGCAGCGTGGCTTGATATGAACGTTCAAATGCGCGCAGATCATGCTATTATCCTTGATGCTATCCCTCAAAACGCCCGCGTGCTGGATGTCGGATGCGGTGACGGTACTTTAATGGCAAGCCTTAAATCCAAGTCGAAAGCCAGTGTGCGCGGTATGGAATTGAGCCAAGAGGGCGTCAATGCGTGTGTGGCGAAAGGGTTGTCAGTGGTGCAAGGCGACGCTGATTTTGATCTGGCGCTTTATCCCAACGACAGCTTTGACGTGGTGGTGCTTTCACAAACCATTCAAGCCACGCGCAAGCCAGAGCAAGTTCTGGCGCAGATGCGCCGGATTGGCAAAAAGGCGATTGTCTCATTACCCAATTTCGGGTTTTGGCAAGTGCGGTTTGCCCTTTTGATGACGGGCCGCATGCCCATCACAAAGGGCTTGCCCGAGAATTGGCACCAAACTGAAAACCTGCATTTATGTACATTGTTGGATTTTCAGGAATTGGCACGCGCCAGCGGGTTTAAGGTCAGCAGCGTGACGCGCATTGCCAACGGGCGCGCGGGAGGCCCATCGTCGCGTGCCTCCTGGCTGCTCAATTGGCTGGCCGAAGAAGCCGTTTTTGTGTTGGACCGCGCGTGATGGCACTGTCCGTTAGGCTTTCTCATTTATTGGTTAAGAACCGTCTTCCTAGGTTACAGGGCCGATGAACGTTTGTGCGAGAAATCTGACACTGCAACGGGGCAACCGGACATTGGTGCGCAACTTTGATTTGACGCTCAATGCAGGAGACGGCCTTACAATTCGCGGTGCGAATGGCAGCGGTAAGACCACATTGTTGCGCGCTTTGGCGGGCCTGCACGCGCCAAGTCAAGGCACGATCACCGGCAATTTTATAGAAGACGGCCCGCCACAAATGTCGTTTCTGGGCCATCAAGATCCCATAAAGGCAGGCGAAACATTGCGTCAACAATTGACGTTCTGGGCAGAGCTTTCGGGAAAGAATAAAAGCGCGATCACCGTCACTTTAGAACAAACAGGTTTGACCCGCCAGATTGAGTTGCAAGGCGGCGTTTTATCGGCAGGGCAGCGGCGACGGGCATCTTTGGCGCGCATACTCATTGAAGATCGACCGATCTGGTTGCTGGATGAACCCGCTGCTCCGCTGGATAGTCAAGGGCGAGCCTTATTAGGGCAAGTGCTGGACGCGCATCGTGCCAAAGGTGGGATGTTTGTTGCTGCGGTGCATGATGATTTGCCTGGTCGCGAAACCCAAATCGTGTGGCTAGGTATGTCATGAGCGTCGCCAAAGCCTTGATAGCGATCGCAGGACGTGAAATCGCACTGGGTTGGGGCAGTGGCGGTGGCGCTTTATTGTCGGCGAGTTTCTTCGCCGGCGCTGTGATGGTCGCTCCTTTTGCGTTGGGGCCAGCGCCCGATACTTTGGGCCGCATCGGGCCGGGGTATCTGTGGTTAGCGCTTTCTCTTGCGACTTTGGTTTCCCTAGAAAGGCTGTTTCAATCGGATTTGGAAGACGGCACTTTGGATCAACTTGTGCTGGCACCTGTGCCGCTTTCATTGGTGGTACTGGCAAAAGTGATCGGACAATGGGTCGCTACAGCGTTACCTTTATTGATTATTTGTCCAGTCGCAGCACTGATGGTGCGCGTTGAGCCCAGTCATATCGGCGCTTTATGTGTGCAATTAAGCGTGGGCAGTCTGGGGTTGTTTTTGATCGGTTCTATCGGCGCTGCACTTGGGGCCAGCGTCAGACGCGGTGGGCTATTGGTGGCGCTGCTGGCGTTACCACTGTATGCGCCGACCGTGATTTTTGGCGCGGGTGCAGCCAGTCTGGTTGCGAACGGCGGGCCAATGTTGAGCCAGCCTTTTTTGTTTTTGTGTGCATTGGTGCTTGCCGGGCTCGCATTGGCACCGGTCGCAGCATCGGCGGCATTGCGGCTGCATGTGGATTGAGCGCTGACAGGTTTCAGTAATATTATGTGTCGATATCGCGCTGTCAGCGGCTCTGCAGCTCCTGAAATTGAATCCGCATAATCCCATTGAATGGGTCTAATTCCCGTGCTATCCCTTTTTTCTAACACTTTGAGGGACAAAAAGTGCGTTTTGTTTCCACCTATGACGCTGGTTTGGACGAAAAGCGGCGGGTGACAATCCCGGCGGACTTTCGCTTGGGCCTAAAGTCTGGCGGTGAAACAGACCATGTGCGCATTTGGCCCGGCGGAGGTGCTTGGCTGGAGGGCGCTGACGACGGCTTTATTGAAGCGCTGTCGCAGGCGACCGAAGATTTAGCTAGTGACGATCCCGAGCTGGCCGAAGCAGCTACATTGGCGATCCTTGGTGGCTCGCGGAAGTTAAGCATAGATAGTGCGGGCCGGATGGTGCTGCCTGAGATTTTTGTCACCCATGCAGGGCTAGGTGATCGCATTGTATTTCAAGGTTTAGGGCCGTATTTTCGGATTACAAGCGCGCAAACGGGTCAGGCTATGGCCGTTCAAGCGAGTGAAAAAACCAAGTCAATCAAGCCTCGTATCTTTGCCATGGCACGCAAGAAAGTTCGCGAAGGCGGTGGATCATGAGTGGTCATGCCCCGGTTATGTTGGCGGAAGTGTTAGCGGCCCTCAACGCCCAATCTGGCCAGACAATTGTCGACGGCACATTTGGCGGCGGCGGTTACACGCGCGCGATTCTTGAGGCTGCCGACTGCAAAGTGATTGGCCTAGACCGCGATCCCGATGCCATTATGCGGGGCAAGGCATTGGAAACTGAAATGCCCACGCGGTTCGAGATTGTAGAAACAAAGTTTTCCCAAATGGACGCCTTGCAAGGCCCTGTCGATGCGGTGGTTCTTGATATTGGTGTGTCGTCGTTTCAGATCGACCAAGCTGGGCGCGGATTTTCGTTCATGCAGGATGGGCCGTTGGACATGCGGATGGGCGGGGACGGTCCAAGTGCTGGGGAAGTTGTGGCGCAGTTGAGCGAAGATGAGCTGACCAAGGTTTTTCAAACATACGGCGAAGAACGTGAAGCACGGCGGGTTGCCCGTGCGATGGTCAATGACCGGGTGGCTACGCCATATCTGAGAACTGGCGAGCTGGCCGGGCTTTGTTCGCGCGTGATAGGCCGGAAAAGCCCCGATCAAATCCATCCAGCCACACGCGTTTTCCAAGCCCTTCGTATCTATGTCAACGATGAGTTGGGCGAGTTGGAGATGGCACTTGCGGCAGCCGAGGCGATTTTGTGCGAGGGCGGGAAACTGGTTGTCGTAACGTTTCATTCGCTGGAAGACCGCATTGTCAAAACATTCTTTAACGAGCGCAGCAAAGAAGCGAGCGGCTCGCGCCATTCTCCCATTAACAGTGGTCCGGCTCCGACATTCACTTTGCTCACCCGCAAGCCATTGGTCGCGAGCGACGCTGAAATCGCCCTGAACCCCCGCGCGCGATCTGCAAAACTGAGAGCTGGGGTTCGCACTGATGCACCCGCACGCCCTGCAATTGTGTCGGGATTAGCTGGCGTGACCCCACTTGAACGATTGAAAAGGGCGGCATGAATATGAAAATTCAACGCAGTCACATTCTAGGATTTGTCGGCCTGGTAGGGTTTGCCTTTGCGCTTTATTGGGCCAAAGCGGAAGCGCAAGGCGCACGCGAGCAAGTGGTTTCATTGCAAACCCAAGTCGAGAAAGAGCGTCGCGATGTGCGGACTTTAGAGGCTGAAGTCGCTTGGTTGCAGCGGCCTGACCGGATCGAAGTTACAGCGCGCTCAAAGAT
>JAYSRI010000005.1:0-2282 GCA_043721175.1 Alphaproteobacteria bacterium | reverse complement strand
CTCGCAATCCGCATCCGTAAACCAATTCCAACAGGCACAAAGCTCGCGCGCCGCGCCATCCGCCGAGCGATCTTGCTGCGTCGATCAGCGCCTCGACATCGCCTGTGCGCACCGACTTTGGCAGTGTACGGGGTTTGCGAACCCCATCCCAGCGACTGGTCGGGTCATCATCGCGCCACCCCTCGGCATGAGCAAAAGCAAAGAATTGCCGCAGTGCTGCGCGGCGGCGCAACGTGGTTGACGTCGCAAGACCACGCAAGGCCAAATCGCGGGCATAGGCCTCGATTATAGTTTGGTTCAAGCTATCCAATGTCTCGCGGTGCGACGCCACAAAGATGCAAAAATCTGAAAGATCGCGGCGATAGGCGTCCAAAGTATTACGGGCCGCGCCTCGTTCGACCGAAATCATTTCAAGAAAAGCCTCAATCTTGGTGTCCATCAAGGAGCGCCCCATGATGGCTTTGCCTTGGGCTGTGGACGCGACGCTGGTGCCGGTATCGGTGCCACTACTGGCGGAAGTTCGGGCCGGCGTGCAGGAGTTGTAGCGCTTATCGCTGATGGGGCAAGCGCAGCAGGTTTTGCCGTTTGGGTGGTTGCTGGCACGATCGGCTGGTTTCTAGGCGGCGTTACACTTGCTCTTGGCCGAGGTCGCACTGGCGCTAATGTCACATAGCTTGCTAAAATAAAGTCTCGTGCCAAATCTCGCGCCGCGTCACCCAACCCAACTTTACTGAGCGCTGCAATGGCCACGACGGCGGTTTCCCCGTCCATGTTGATTGGCTCAACACCTTGCGTCGCCAGTGCAGCCAAAAGAGCAACCTCCCCTTTTGAACCGCGCATAGAGGCCAGGTTTAGCGCAGCGCGAAGACCGCCATTGCTACCAGCACCCCATGGCAGGCCCGACTGCACCAGATAAAAAGCGCCCCCGCCCACAGGCAAACCCGCCGACCATGCCATGACGGCATCCCGCATCGCCAAGCGTTTTGCAACAGGGTCAGCCGATACACTATCAATCCGCTGCTCGACAGCTTGGTTTTGCTTTGTTGGATCGTAAAGCGCCAACACTAAGGAAAGTCTTGGATCCAGCGCTTGGCTTGATAAGCCTGCCACGATTGACGCCAATCCGCCATCCCCGGCCCATAAGGCGGCCTCAACAATGATTGGAACTTCAGTGGCATCCAAGCGTCCGGGCTGGAGTAATAATTGCTTTTTGATCGCCTCAATACCCAAGCGCGCCTCCATAGACCTCATAGCCACGCTCGTAGCCGCCAATATGGCTTTTGCGATTTGAGACGAAGCCGATGGAGGAAGCGGCATAATCGGCGCGGGTGCTGCGGGGTCGCTAACTGCCGTAGGTGTTGCGGGTGTCGCCGTTGAAGGGATATTGGCGGGATCGACAACGCTGTAAGGGCTGGCAATAGAATCGACGCCAATCGCGCCCCGCGTCATGCCATTTTTCAAAATAGCCTGCTGCTCGGCCACGCTCAAAGTGCTCATGAATTGCGAATTTTGTGATAAAGCCGACAGAATTGAAGGATCCGTCATTGTGGCAAGGTTTGTTGGCGGCGCGAGCTTTGTGCGTAAACTAAGCGCCAACGCCCGTCCGCTGTCGAACCGGAAGGGCGGGGGATTTGAAACAGGACCACTCACTCCAGCGATTGCACGACTAAGCCAATTATCCGTTAGTCCGCGCGACTTTGCCAAATCAACCGAGAGATTGGCGGCGTCAGGCTCATTATTCAGAGCATAACAAGTTGCGCGCGTCTCAAGCCAAATGGTTCCTTGTGGTGGCACCATAACCGCTTCTATCAATCCACAGGCCTCCTCCACCCGCCCAACGCGCAATGCCGCATCAACGGCCACATTGGCAAGTCCAGCATCTGAGGCAAGGCGCGGTACTCCAAAGATCAGGCGTGCAGCGGCTTCCGCCGGGCCAAGCCGACTTGCCGCCTCAAACCGCAACCGCGCCAAATCAGGATCGCTTGACGGGGCTAGCCCGCCTGAGAAGACGGCCCGGCGTGATAATGCTTGCATGGACGGAAATCGTTGATCCGTGCTGATCCGCGCTAAAACTGCGGCCAGTGTCCCACTATCCGCGCCGCGCCACAAATCGCTGGGCAATGGTGACATGCCGACTGGTAAAGCGGCGGCACCCCAAGGGCCCACGTCCATCAAGGCAAGGCTTTGCACAGCGACTTGCCGAACAGGTGAGCTATCTTGTGCGAGTGCCAATGAAGGGGCTAGCGCAATAGACAGTATGTGCAACATAGAGTGGGTTAAAG
>JAYSRI010000004.1:0-5711 GCA_043721175.1 Alphaproteobacteria bacterium | reverse complement strand
CTGCGCATGCGCGATACATCCCTCGCTAGTCCGGGTCAATGCCAGAAGAATGTGTCAAACAAAAGAAACGGTATTGTAACAGTGCTGTACCGGTGTGTTGTCTCGTTATTAGGCTGCCTTAGCTTTGAAAGTCGCCGAGCTTGCTAACGGGTGCGCCAACCTGAGCTGTCCTTGTGGCTCCTTAAAATGACTCATTCCCATAGGATCCCGGATCTTCGCTGCGCTTCGTCCGGGAAGACAATGACCAATTTATCGGCTTCATCGGCGTGTGTTTGTTGTGAGGGCTCTCAGTATTACTTGCTAAGAGCAACCGCGTTTTCTTCCAATTGTCGTAAAAGTCTATCCAAAATCTGCGCACTACCTATTGGCAACGATGCCAGTAAGTTTTGTTCGAACGCCAAGGCTACAGGTGTCACTTCTTGGACAATTTGCTCGCCCGCCGCTGCTAACAGCAAAACATCGACGCGCCGGTCTGCGGCTTGGTTCGTGCGTAAAACTAGCCCTCGATCCACCAACAAGGATACCGCCCTGCTGATCGTTACCTTGTCCATCGCGGTGCGTTCAATCAATTGTTTTTGAGAATGCGCGACACCCTCTGACAAAATCAGCAAAACCCGCCACTGGGGCACCGTCAGACCAAAACGTACCTCATACGCCTTGGCGATCAATGCGCTAACCTTGTTGGAGGCAACCGACAGGCGGTAAGGCAGGTAAGTGTCTAGGGTGAGGCGGGTCATTCTCTTTTGGCCGAGCGTTCACGAAGCCTCAGGGGCCGTTGTGACAAAAGCTGGATGCGCGCGTGCTTTGGCGTCTGCTGCCACCAATAGCGGATAGGCAGATAGATCAACCTGAAAGCGCCTTGCGTTGTTCATTTGGGGTACCAAGCAAATGTCTGCCAAGGTCGGAATTGGCCCGAACAGATAATTGTGATCCGGTGTCCAACTGCGTGCCGCTGTCTCAGTTTCTAAAGCCAGAAAGCCCCGAGCGATCCAATCAGCGCTCCACTTGGCTTGAGACGCTTCATCGGCACCAAACTCTGCACCCAGTTTCACGCGCGTGCTGAGGTTCTGTAGCGGAAAGATATCGGTCGCAATCACGTGCGCAAATGCTCGACATTGCGCGCGCTCCCAAGCGTCAGCCGGGTAGATGCTGGGCTGGGGGTGGGTTTCTTCAAGCCAGTCCATGATGGCGAATGATTGGGTCAACAGACCCTGTTCGCTCTCGATGGCTGGCACACGGCCTTGTGGGTTCAGGCTCAAATAAGGCGCACCGAGATGATCGCCTGCTGGCAACGAGACTTGCGCGCTTTCCCAAGTCAGACCTTTGAGCGCCAGCGCAATGCGAACGCGGTATGAAGCCGAAGAATGCGAGAAGGTGTGCAGTTTAATCATGCATGTGCGTAGCACCGCCACCATATTCGTCAAGGCCGAACCTAATCATTCATTCACAAAACTATCGCGCACGCTTTGCAAGCGTTGTGACGGGGTGTTGGCACTGGAGGCTTCCAATAGGGCTGCGCGCATGGCAGCTCGCTTGTCGTGGATCGCAACCAGAATATTGCCCATAGGGACGCCTGTTTCTACCAACAATGCCTCTCCGACTTGCAGGCTGGCCTCCAGCGTTTCGGGGACAGCTTCGCGGACACCCAAACTATAAAGATGGACCGCGTGATCTTCGTCGCGCGCCCGGGCGACGATGGGCAGATCGCCCCGTTCAAGACGGGCGGCTTTTACGACATCATCAACAGACGCGCCCCCATTCATCGTCACCACCAATGCTTTGGCCTGATCAATCCCGCAGGCGCGCAAGAAATCACCGCGCGCTGCGTCGCCATAATAAACTTTACGGCCTTCTTTGCGCGCTCGTCTGACACGTTCAACATCGGCGTCTACCGCGATATAGGGAATTTTCTGTTGCTCCAACAGGTCAACTACAACAACTCCGACCCGACCATAACCAGCGACAATAACATGCGCGCTCTCACTTGATAGAGCCGATGCAGCAAGCTCTGCTTCGTTACTCAAAGGCTTGGCACCGTCTTTGCCGGGCTTCACAACACCCCACCGCGCCAAAAATGGTATGAGGCACATTGTAATCGCCGTAACCAGTAGGGCAAAGTCGGCCCCACTTTGTTCTATCACTTTGGTTGATACGGCCAATCCAATCACGACGAAGGCAAACTCGCCGCCCGGCCCCAGTAGCAATCCTGCTTTGGTGGCACCTGGCCGCTTGACCCCAAATAGAGGACCGACAAGCGCAACAATCAGCGCCTTGAGTGCGATCAAGCCAACAACCGAACACAAGATTTCGACGGGGCGCTGTAGTATTTTCACAATGTCCACACTCATGCCAACGGAAACTAGAAATACGCCCAATAACAAGCCTTTGAACGGTTGAATTGTGGCTTCTGCTTCGCGACGATACTCGGTTTCAGCCAGCAACAGCCCAGCGACAAAAGCGCCTAAAGTCATGGACAGTCCCGCCGCTGCGGCTCCAAGCGATGTTGTGATCAAAACAAGCAAGCACGCGGCCATAAATATCTCTGGACTGCGCGTCCGAGCGGCTTGCCGCATGAGCGGTCGCAATATGATACGCCCGATAATGATAGATGCTCCAATTGCCAAAACAGCTAAAAATAGGCTCTGGACCAATCCCGCGACGCCAAGACCCATTCGGTTTGGGGCCAACATTGAGACGGCAAACAAAACAGGCACGACCGCGAGGTCCTGAAACAACAACACACCAAAGGCCCCCCGACCAGCAGGCGTGGTGAGACGCTTTTGTTCGGCGAGGGTTTGCATGACGATCGCGGTTGAAGACAAAGACAATGCCAGTCCAATAACCGCAGCAGCCGTTCCTGTTGTCCCCAACGCAAAATAGCAAACACCAAAAATGGCGAGTGACGAGATACCAAACTGTGCACTGCCCAAGCCAAAAACCGCTTTTCGCATCAGGTTCAAGCGCTCGAACGATAGCTCAAGGCCAATGGCGAACATCAAAAACACAATGCCAAAATCTGCCATCACGGCAATGGACGCGCGGTCTTGTATCGTAAAGGCATAAAGCCAAGGGGCCGCAGTCGCCAATCCGCCCAAGCCTGACGGACCCAAAATCACGCCACATAAAATGAAGCCGAGAACAGGGCTTATCTTAAGGCGATGAAACAATGGCACAATTACAGCTGCAGCGGTCAAAATGACAACCGGCTCTTTAAAAGCAACTATGTCGACAGCGCCTACCATTTCCTTATAGTCTCCACGCGCCTTTCTTAAGGTGCTCTTAGACTAACATGCAACTTTGAATGCACCGCTGCAAAGCAACCTTTAGCGCAGGCTCTTTTGCAAAATCACTACGTCCAAATCGCGGCCAAACTTGACACCGACCCGCCGCATAATCCCTACACCCTCAAAGCCCAGTTTCTTGTGAAGGTTGATTGAACCATGGTTGTCGCTATCACCAATCACGGCCAACATTTCTTTGGCACCACGATCCTGACATATTTCCAACAACGCCGACAATAATGCATGTCCGATACCTAATCCTACGGCCTGAGGTGCCAGATAAATTGAATCCTCCACAGTTGCATCATAAGCAGCGCGCTCGCGAAATGGCCCGGCATAGGCGTAGCCATTGACCAAGCCCTTCGCGTCGACACTAACGAGCCAAGGCCACCCGCGCGTATGAACTTTTGCAAAACGCGCGTCCATCTCGTCAAGCCCCGGCGGATCGATTTCGAACGTGCCCGTTCCGGTCAAAACATGATGCGCATAGATGGCCGTTATGGCCGATACGTCAGCGGGGGTCGCTTGGCGAATGGAAAATTTCATCTCTTTAGATTGCCATAAATAGGCAAATGAATGCAAATAGGCTATGCTGAAAAAAAATCTTCGCACCGTTAGCTTTGTCGCATTTGCCTGGTTTTTGGGCAATTTGATGTTGATTATAGCGAGCTGGGGTCGGTCGTATTCGACGCCAATCAGCTCAACACCACAAATAGCTTTGGTTGATTTGCGCAATGACAAAAGCGTCGCGGGGCGTGTCGTCACAATTATTGCGACAAAACCTACACCCTCCAAAGCAGACTATATTGGGCACATGTGGGTGGCGTGGCCCCAAACGCCGCCTTTGGCACCTAAAGGCAGCAAAGAAAGCGGCTATTATGCAGATAATCAGGTGCAAGCAGCTGTCACATTGGCGGGGTCCATTTTGACGCCTTGGGGATTTGTAAACGGGCAAGCCCCTGTAGTTGGTCACATGAAGGCAGACGACGGTTGGTGGCGCCATAAGCAAGTGCAAGTCACCGTCGATGAGGATCGCTATCAGTCAGCATTAGCAGTCGATACAAAGTGGCGGGTAGAGACCCGCTATAGCTTGCGGCCAGGAATTTCAGGCATTGGTCAAGAGCGCACATGGGCCTGTCAGGACTATGTATTGGAAGTTGCAACCGCGTTAGGCCTCAAGGCGGGCCGCCGCAATTGGACACAATTCCCGATGGGTTCCTTTCTTGATTTTGTAAAACTCAACGAAATTGCTGTGACGGCCACAAACTAGCGCCATTTTCCTGCACCTTGACACGTGACTCCTGCCCTAAACCCGCTAAGGATATAGACTGTGAATCAGGCGTTAATTTTTGGGGTAACATGACCGCTTTTGTTCTTGAGGCCAAGAACCTCACCCGCACTTACGGCACGCGAAAAGCACTCGACAACGTGTCAGTGAATGTCACCAAGGGCGAAATGGTGGCCCTGATTGGGCCTTCTGGCTCTGGCAAGTCCACTCTTTTGCGCAATGCTACAGGCTTGATCACAACCGATGAGGGCACTGGCGAGGTCAACTTGCTGGGAATTGGCGTTCAAAAGAATGGAAAATTGCTCGATAGCGTACGCCAAGCTCGTGCCCGCGTCGGTTTTGTGTTCCAGCAATTTAATCTGGTTGGTCGCCTCAGTCTGTTCCAAAACGTTATGCTGGGGTCGCTCGGCCGACTGCCTTTTATGCAAGGCTTTTTGGGCCAATGGCCCAAAGCCGATCAAGAGCGCGCCATGCAAGCACTTGCTCGAGTTGGCGTGGCTGATTACGCAGCTCAGCGCGCCAACACTTTGTCTGGCGGGCAACAACAGCGCGGCGCAATCGCACGTGCTTTGGTGCAGGGTGCCGAGGCCATCTTTTTAGACGAACCCGTCGCCTCGCTTGACCCTGTGTCAGCGCGCAAAGTCATGGAATTGCTGCGCGATCTCAATGAGCGTGACGGCGTTACGGTCGTCGTCACACTTCACCAAATCGACTATGCGACCAAGTTTTGTGACCGCATCATCGCGCTGAAAGCTGGCAAGATTGTCTATGATGGCCCTAAAGAAGGCCTCACGCGCGACGCCCTAATCGAGATTTATGGTGCGGAATTTGATGAAGAAACAGGCGATGCCGCACCGCGCGAGGAGCCAATAGCGGCTCCAGCGAACGACAATAATAAAGGCTTGATCGCACAGCTCGTTCAATGGTCCATCGCGCTGGCAATGGTGATTGGTGGTGGTTGGGCATTGTGGGATCAGGCCAAACCAAAGGTCGAGGCGGATATTAATTTTTCGATTTTGGCCACAGAAAATAGTCAAAACCTCGGTGCGCGCTGGAAGCCATTTCTGGATGATATGGAAAAACAAACCGGCCTGAAGATCAAGCCTTATTTTGGCAGTGGCTACGCGCCTTTGGTGACGGCC
>JAYSRI010000003.1:0-16476 GCA_043721175.1 Alphaproteobacteria bacterium | reverse complement strand
GCATAGGGTTCCAGTGGCCAAGGCATCGCCACTTTATAGATCGCAAACCCAAGCTCGCCCGCCAATTGGGGTGTCACACCGATTGCATCAAGCGCTTCAAAAATATCTCGGGTTGCTTGACCGGTTGCGACCAAGCCAATCTTGCGGTTTGGACCCGTCACGATTTCTCTGTCCAGTCCGTTGGCGCGCACGAATGCTTGTGCAGCCGGCAACTTATATTGGCGTAAACGTGCTTCTTTCGCCATCGGATCGTCACCCCGGCGCAGGCTTAAGCCCAGCGGCGGCATCTCAAAATCTTGGGGCATCGTGATATTGAGGCGATGCGCACCAACATCAATCACAGCACCAGAATCCATGGTATCCGCCAACGCGATCAGGCCAGCCCATGCGCCTGAAAACCGCGACATTGCAAATCCGTATAGACCGTAGTCTAGCACGTCTTGAATGGACGCTGGCGACAAAACAGGAATTTCGGCGTCCATGAAGGCAAATTCAGACTGGCTCGGCAACGTTGAGCTCTTGCACGAATGATCGTCGCCCGCGACAGCTATTGCGCCGCCAAACTTCGATGTGCCCGCAAAGTTAGCATGCTTGAAGACGTCGCCAGTACGGTCAACGCCGGGGGCTTTCCCGTACCAAATGCCAAAAACACCATCATAGCGCGCGCCTTCAAACTGGCCCAATTGCTGGCTGCCCCAAACCGCCGTCGCGCCTAAATCTTCATTCAGTCCAGCCCAAAATTCGATGTCGTGAGATTTCATCAGCGCTCCGGCGCGTTCAATCTGCATGTCGTAACCGCCGAGGGGCGAACCACGGTAGCCGGAGATAAAGCCCGCCGTGTTGAGGCCTGCTTTCAAATCACGTCGCTTTTGATCCAGCGGCAATCGCACCAACGCTTGGATGCCGGTCAGAAAGGCGCGGCCTTCATCAAGCTCGTATTTGTCAGTCAGAAGCACTTCATGGTGGCGCATCTAGGCAACTTTCATTGTTTCCAGGCGGCGGATCGTTTAATCCCCACTTATTTTAAGGCATCTTGTTCTATTTCATACGAAAATGCTTGCCCAATTGTGCGCGATTTGGCATAGATTGCGCAAAGCATTGTGTGTTTATGCGTGATATGGAGAATAATCGTGTCTACCGAGCTTGATCCAATCGATATGCGAATCCTTGAGCTGATTCAAACCGACGCGGCTCTGTCAGTTGCCGACATAGCGGAAAAAATCGGCCTCTCGTCCAGTCCATGTTGGCGGCGGATCAAGCGACTGGAGGAAGTCGGCGTCATCGTGCGGCGGGTCACGATCCTAGATCGCTCTGCTTTAGGTCTTGAATTTGAAGTGATGGCGAGCGTTAAACTCGCGCTGCCCAATCGCGAGAACCTCGAAAAATTTGAGGGCCAAGTCGCGACTTGGCCAGAGGTGGTTGATTGCGTCACTGTGACGGGAGCTGCGGACTATATGATCCAAATCGTGACGACGGACATGCATGCTTATGACGCTTTTTTGCGTGATAAATTGCTAGGCATTGGCCTTGTTTCGGATGTGCAATCACGCATCGTTATTCACGTCGCCAAGCGCACAACGGCGGTGCCTTTGTCGCTCAATCGCAGTGGGAAAGGGCGGTAGTCGTGGTCGCCAAACGAGTTTGGTGATGCAAAAGCAAAGCTGGTGTGATAGGGTTCTCCAATGACGATCACTTTGCCTACTTCTGATCACCTCGACTTCGATGCCTTTATCGCCGCTTATGGCGAAAAAGACGTGCGATATGAAATGTATGATGGCGAAGTGTTTGCGATGGCAGGCGGGTCTGAGAACCATAGCCTTGTAGGCGGCAATGCCTTTTCTGCTCTGCGTTCGCGCTCTAAGCCGCGCGGTTGTCAGACGCATGGGCCAGATTTGTACGTTCGACCTGATGACGATAACCGCAGCGCGATATCGCCCGATGTCTTTGTACGGTGCGGCCCACCAATTCCCAAAGATCAGTATTATGCGAGTGACCCTGTTGTCATTGTTGAAGTCCTGTCGCCGTCAACGATGTATTTTGATCGTGGCGCAAAGCTGCATCGCTATTTCAAATTCGCCAGCTTGCAACATGTCATCATTCTCTATTAGGACGAATATCGCGCTGAAATGTGGACGCGCCCGCCAGAGGGTTCAACGGCGACCGACATAGATGGCAATTTGCTGTGGACGCATGTTGTCGCAAATGGTCTCGCGTCCAGCCTAACGCTCGCGGCCTTGGGTGAAGCGACGATTGGCTTAGACGAGTTTTATGACGGGGTTGAGTTAGCGGCTTGATAATCGACAAAACCCAATAATACCCTATGTGCAATTGACATTGAATTATGGTACTCACACAAATGTCGAACACTTTGCCATCCACCGATCACCTCGACTTTGACGCCTTCATCGCCGCTTATGGCGAAAAAGACGTGCGATATGAAATGCACGACGGCGAGGTTTTTGCCATGGCTGGTGGGTCTCCAGTCCATGGCCAACTCGCTTCAAACTCGGTTGTAACTCTTCATGCCCGTGCAAGGCCACGTGGCTGCACGACTTACGGATCAGATGTTTATGTCCGACCTGACGATGACGACAAAAGTGCGATGTTGCCAGATGTTTTTGTTCGGTGTGGCCTTCCACTGGCTTCAGGGCAACGCTACATAGGCGATCCCGTTGTCATTGTGGAAGTCTTATCGCCATCAACGATGGACTTTGATCGCGGCCAGAAGCGCCTGCGGTATTTCAAGTTTCAAACCCTCCAGCATTTTATCATCCTCTATCAGGACGAATATCGCGCTGAAATGTGGACACGGCCACCTGAAGGCACCACCGATACCGACATAGATGGCAATTTGCTGTGGACGCGTGTTGTCGCAAATGGCCTTGCGTCCAGCCTAACACTCTCAGCCTTGGGTGAAGCGACGATTGGCCTAGACGAGTTTTATGACGGGGTTTTGATGACTGGCGCTTAATGCGTGCGCGCATCTCTCACCCAAAAACCCGCGCGAAAATCGTATCGACTTGCGCAAAGTGATGGCCGTCATCAAACAGCGGCGTTAGCTGAGCAGGCAGCAACAGGGCCGTCACGTCGCCATCTGCTAATAACCGATCCAGCAGCGCGCCACCGGGACGAGGAGCGGGCATAGACCAAACGGCCATCGCATTACGCTGAACCATCTGATAGGCATCTTCGCGGCTGGCTCCCGCTTGGGTCAAGGCCAGCAGCACGCGCTGCGAGTTATGCAAGCCGCCTAGCAAGTCCAGATTTGCCTTCATGCGGTCTGGATAGATCAAAAGCTTCTCGATCACGCCCGCCATCCGGTGCAGCGCAAAGTCTAAGTGGATGGTCGCATCCGGCCCAATGCCGCGCTCCACGCTGGAGTGGCTGATATCGCGCTCATGCCACAATGCCACGTTCTCCAATGCAGGAACTGCCGCAGAGCGCACCAGACGCGCAAGGCCTGTCAAATTCTCGGTCAGAACGGGGTTGCGTTTGTGCGGCATAGCCGAGGAGCCCTTTTGGCCGGGCGAAAAGAACTCTTCGGCTTCCAATACTTCGGTGCGTTGCATATGGCGAATTTCAGTGGCGAGGCGCTCAATGCTGGACGCCACAACGGCGAGGGTGCAGAAGAATGCGGCGTGGCGATCACGCGGGATCACTTGGGTGGACACGGGTTCAGGCACCAAGCCCATTTGCGCTGCCACGTGGGCTTCAACCTTTGGGTCGATCTGCGCAAACGTGCCGACTGCACCTGAGATGGCGCAGGTGGCAATTTCGGCACGCGCAGCAATCAGGCGGGTCTTGGCGCGGGCAAACTCAGCATGGAAGCCCGCTAGCGTGACACCAAAAGTTGTCGGCTCGGCGTGAATGCCATGGCTGCGGCCAATGCGAACGCTGTTTTTGTGCTCGCGAGCGCGCGTTTCGAGCGCGGCTAATAGTCGATCAACGCCTGCGGTGAGTAGATCGCTAGCACGTGCCAATTGCACGGCCAAGCAGGTATCGAGTACGTCAGAACTGGTCATGCCTTGATGCACGAAGCGCGCATCGTCCCCGACGATTTCGGCTAGATGGGTTAGGAAAGCGATGACGTCGTGCTTGGTCTGCGCCTCAATCGCGTCAATGCGGGCGACGTCAAAAACCGCATCGCGGGCCTTGTCCCAAATCGTCTTGGCAGCTGATTTTGGGATCACACCCAGTTCTGCCAAAGCGTCCGCCGCATGGGCTTCGATTTCAAACCAAATGCGAAAGCGGGTTTGAGCATCCCAAATGGCGATCATTTCAGGACGGGCATAGCGGGAGATCATGTAGGGGAGCTTTCACAATGAGTAAAAAGGCCGCCAACGTGGCGATGCTTGCGGCCTTGTCTTGGCGTTATTGGCAACAGGGATCAAGCCGCTTTTGCTTCTGCTGCCGTATCGGCAAGGTCTTGTACGATGGTCTTGCGCGCCATCCAGAATGCCCAAAGAGCAATAATGCCAACGACAACAGATATAATAATTGACTTGCGAAGCCCTTCAGCCGAGGCGGTCAAACAGGCGTTGCTTGCTGCTGATGCGACGCCTTTGGCGCAATACGCCGCAAAACCAATATCAGGCGTAGGTCCAACAAATATTTGCTTGGCAAAGACGTCTGAACCAATCCCGATCAACAAAGGACCAAAACCAAGGCCGATCATATTGATGACAAACAGCATCAACGCCACAGCAGTCGCCCGCATTCTGACGGGTGCTAAGCCTTGGACTGCGGCGTAGAGAGGGCCGTACCACATGGCGTTTAAGAACGTCGGCACGGCCAACATCAGTACAACTACTGTCAGATTGGCCGATGTCATCCCGACAAAAAAGAACGGCACACCTGCCAGAAACGCGAGCATCGGCACCGTGACATACGCGCGCGCATCCGACTTTGCAGCTCTGTCTGCAAAAACGCCGCCTAGAAACGTACCAAGACCGCCCGCCACAAGTGCCGTAATAGCGCTGAGTGTGCCAATTGTTTTGAGGTCCAAATGGTGCACACGCGCATAAAACTGCGGCATAAAGACAGCATGCCCATAGCCCAGGAAGGAAATCATCGTCGCAGCAATCACACAATATATGTAGGACTTTTTGCGTGACAGTATTCTGATAGCTTCACCAAAGCTCGCCGATTGGGTCCCTGTACTGGCAACAACAATGCCGAGTTTCCGGGGTTCCTTGAGAGTGAACATCGCGAGCAAACCGAGCAGGACACCTGGTAAACCAACAGCGAGGAATGCAACGCGCCAGCCGTACGTAGCGCCCAATTGTGAACCAATCAAAAAGCCAAACGCGGTCCCGATCGGCACCCCCAATGAGTAAAACGCAATCGCTGAGGCACGTTTTTCGGCACTAACATAGTCAGAGATGAGCGCGTGAGCCGGTGGCGTACAACCAGCTTCTCCCACGCCTACACCAATGCGGGCCAAAAACAATTGTGTGAAATTGGCTGCCAAACCCGACATGGCCGTGAAGCCGCTCCAGACCACGACAGCAGTGCCAATGATTGTGGCGCGATTGCCCTTTTCGGCATAGCGCGCAATTGGAATGCCCAACAATGTGTAGAAGAAAGCAAAGGCGATGCCAGTCAACAAACCCAATTGGGTGTCGCTCAAGCCCAACTCGTCCTTGATGGGCTTAGCTAGGATCGCAACAATCTGGCGATCTACAAAATTAAGAGTGTAGATAATCAGCAAAAGCCAAAGCGCGTAACGAACGTAGGACGGACTAAAGGGTTCAGGCTTGGCGTTAAAACTGCCAATCGGCTGACTGATATCGCTCATAAATTGTTTCCCCTGTTAGCAGATCTAGAGCCCGCCTTGGTTATTGACCGCAGCATGGGATGGTGGTGCCAGAAAGCAACTGAATTCCACATTTAGGGTGCAAATAAGTCTGGTATTCTTGTGACACGCTTGTCATGACACAAGTCGACTTCATTCACGGTCCCTCTCTCGGAACACGGCTTGGGCTGCGATGAAAGGGATTGTTTCGTCTGCGTCGTCTTCTTGATCGGCGCTCAACGTTTTGGGCAACACACGCGCCAGCAGTAGCAACCCTAAAACGGCTGACAATACCGACCCCGCGTAAACGCCCAGTCGCACGGGTGTTGCCAAGGCTGGATCCTTGAATGCCAGCGCACCAATGAACAAGCTCATGGTAAAGCCAACCCCCGCGATGCAAGCCACGCCTAACATTTGGGACAGAGTGCCAGGTAATTGCGCACGCATGATCTTGGCACCCAGAAGTGCCATCAACGTAATACCAACCGGTTTACCAAACATCAGCCCTAAACTAGCACCCAGCGTGATGGGATGCGCCAAATACGCACCCGCACCGGTGAAATTGATCCCCGCATTGGCGAATGCAAACACAGGCATGATGCCAAACAGCACCCAAGGCCGAAAATCATGCTCGGCTTCGTGCAATGGCGATTTGTCATGCCGGTCGCGGATTGGCACACAGGCAGCAACCAAAACTCCGGCAATGGTGGCACTGATGCCAGACTGGTGCATAAACACCCACAGGATGATGCCCACCAAAATATAAAGGCCAACAGAACGCACGCGCAGTCGGTTCATTGCCACTAAAACGCCAAACGCAATCGCCGCCTTAATCAAAGGGGCGAATGCTAAGTGCTCAGTGTAAAACGCGGCCACAATGACGATTGCACCCAAATCGTCGACAACCGCCACTGCCAGTAAAAACGCCTTCAGCGCTGGCGGGACGCGGTTGCCCAAGAGCGATAACACTCCTAACGCAAAAGCAATATCGGTCGCCGCCGGTATCGCCCAGCCATGACCAAACCCAGCCGGTCCAGCGAACGCAATGAAAATAAGCGCAGGCATCGCCATCCCCCCCCCCGCACCCAACATCGGCAGGATCGCAGCACTGGGGCTAGACAATTGTCCTTCCAATATCTCGCGCTTGAGTTCCAGGCCGACAAAGAAAAAGAATATCGCCATCAGTGCATTCTTGATCCAATAGGCCAATTTCATCTCAATCCCGCCAACCGTGGGACCAATGGTAACCTTGGTGTCGAGAATGCCGTGATAAAGCGGTTCAAGGGGCGAGTTAACCACCATCATCGCCGCGACGGCTGACAAAACCAACAGCGTACCGGGGAGCGCCTCTTCTGGAAGAAAGCCCAAGATTTTGGTTGGTTTGGATGATGCCATAGATTGGGTTTAGCGGGTTTCTAAGTGGGTGAGCAACATAATTAGCACCACCAAAAGCGCCAATGATGGCAGCTATGCCCGTATCGCGCTTTACAACAGCGCCAACTAGAATACTGCCTGCCATGCTGCTCACTCAGACGCGCCAAAGGTCCTAACATCTTGCGCGCAAGCGCCCCAGCGGCTACCCATAAAACATGTCGGACGCGCCTCCTCAACCTCCATCGCCGCTCAAGCGAACGATTGCTTTGGTAGGTTTGATGGGGGCTGGAAAATCCTCTGTCGGCAGGCGGTTGGCAGTCCAATTGGGCGTGCCGTTCAAGGATGCCGACGACGAGATCGTGATAGCGGCGGGGCGCCCGATTGCAGATATTTTCGCCGAACGTGGCGAAGATGAGTTTCGCGCTGGTGAGCGACGGGTGATTGCCCGTATTCTTGATAATCCCCCCCATATTCTGGCAACCGGGGGAGGCGCCTTTATGAATCCGGTCACGCGAGTGTTGCTGCGCCAGCGCGCCACAACAATCTGGCTGCGTGCGGACTTAGAAACACTCGTCAAGCGCGTTTCACGCCGCGATGACCGCCCGTTGTTGCGCAATGTTGATCCGCGCGTCGTGATGGCTGATCTCATGGAAAAGCGCTATCCTACTTACGCCGACTCCGACATTACCGTGGAGAGCCGAGAAGGACCCCACCATATTACGGTCGATGCGGTGATTGCTGCGTTGCGCCTACACGGTGATTTAAGCGACGACTTGGAGACTAACACGTGAGTGGAACAGTGCGCGTCGAGCTTGGTGAGCGAGCATACAATGTGATGGTTGGCCAAGGTTTATTGGCGCGTGCAGGCGCGTTGATTGGCCCACTTTTGTCGGTCACCCGCAAGCGTGTGGTTATCATTTCCGACGAGACGCCTTGGGCCTTGCACGGTAAAACTTTGCTGGCCAGCCTCCAAAGCGCCGCGATCAGCACGGCATTGATTGAAATTGAGCCAGGCGAAGCCAGTAAGAGTTTTGCAACCTTTCAATTGGCAACCGAAGCGTTGCTTGAGCTCAACATTGAGCGTGGGGACCTTGTTATTGCGTTTGGTGGCGGTGTGACGGGCGATCTGGCAGGCTTTGTTGCAGGCGTTACCAAGCGGGGCATCGATTTCGTACAAATCCCGACAACATTGCTCGCCCAAGTCGACAGCAGTGTTGGCGGCAAGACCGCGATCAATAGTACAATAGGCAAAAACCTCGTCGGCCTGTTTTGGCAACCACGTTTGGTCTTGGCCGATATCGATGTGCTGGCGACGTTGCCTGCCCGCGACATGGCGGCAGGCTGGGCGGAGGTCATCAAGATCGGCTTGATCCATGATCGTGACTTTTTTGACTGGTGCGCGGCCAACGGTTCAGCGGCGATTGCTGGCGATACAAGCGTGCTGGCCCACGCTATAAAGGCGGCTGTGCAAGCCAAAGCCAATGTGGTTGCCCAAGACGAACGCGAAGGGGGCGTACGAGCGCTATTGAATCTGGGTCACACGTTTGGCCATGCGTTTGAAGCCTGTGTCGGGTTTGACGAGACAGTCCTGCGTCACGGCGAGGCTGTGGCATGCGGTATGGCGATGGCGCATCGGTTTTCGGTCAAGTTAGGCCTTTGTCCAAAGGAAGATGCGCGTCAGGTTGAAGACGCGCTTGATAGTGTGGGCTTGGCAGCTTTTCCCACTGATTTGGCTGGTGGGCCTTGGAATGGTGACGCATTGTTTGCAGCCATGGCACACGATAAAAAGAATGTAGACGGCAATCTGACGTTGATTTTGACGCGCGGCATTGGGCAGGCCTTTGTGCAGAAAGGTGTGGATGGGCTATCGGTACTGACATTTTTGAACGAGGATTTGAAACGATGACCGTCGATCCGACTGTGGCTATCACGGCTATCGCGGTCGCTGTTTTGATTGCGATGTCCGCTTTTTATTCGGCGGCCGAGACCTCCATCACCTCCAGTTCGCGCGCGCGCATGTTTCAGCTGGAGAAGGAGGGCGACAAAGGGGCGGGGCGGGTCAATAAATTGATTCAAAAGCCTGACCGCCTGATTGGGTCACTTTTGCTGGGCAACAATTTTCTTAACACATTAGCAGGTGCATTAACCACGGCACTGATGGTCAAAATGTTTGGCCAGGCACCAATCACCATTGCAATTGCGACAGCATTGGTGACTGCAATCGTACTGATTTTTGCCGAAGTTATGCCCAAGACGTTTGCGTTTGCCTATCCAGAGGATACCGCGCGCTGGGTGTCTCTGCCCGTAAAATGGTCCGTTACTTTGCTCAATCCCATAGTCAGTGCAGTGCGGTGGATTGTGCGCACGACGTTGCAAGTGTTTGGCGTGAAGTTGGACCGCGTGGCCGACGAAGATGCAACCATGGAGGAAATCCGCGGCGCGATTGAGCTTGGCAAGCACGAAGGCAGTGTCGAGAAGTCTGACCGCGACCGCGTGGCTGGGGTACTTGATCTTGATGAGCTTGATGTTTCAGACGTCATGATCCACCGCAAAAACATGAAGACGATCGACGCCACTTTGCCCGCCCGCGAAATCGTCAATCAAGTGTTGCAAACACAACATAGCCGCATCCCGCTTTATGAAGGTGATCAGGAAAACATCATTGGTGTGTTGCACGCCAAAGACCTGCTTCAAGCCATAGCGGACGCACAAGGCGATATGGACGGCATTGATCTCAAAGCCATTGTTCGCGACCCGTGGTTTGTGCCTGATACAACGACCCTCAAAGAGCAATTGGAGGAATTTTTGAAGCGCCGCAGCCACTTTGCCTGTGTTGTCGACGAATATGGCGCGCTGCAAGGTCTTGTGACGCTTGAAGATATCCTCGAAGAAATTGTTGGCGATATCGTTGACGAGCATGACATCGCAATTCAAGGCGTGAGGCCACAACCAGACGGATCGTTCAATGTCGATGGTGCTGTGCCAATCCGCGACCTCAACCGGGTACTAGATTGGGACTTGCCCGATGCCGAGGCCGTCACCATTGCGGGCCTGATCATTCACGAGGCGCAAGCCATTCCTGACCCCGGTCAGATTTTTACATTCCATGGCTATCGCTTTCAGATTTTGCGCAAGCATCGCAACCAGATTTTGGCCATTAGAATTACAACAGACAACAGTTTGAGCTAGGTATCATAATACCGTATAAGTAACTAGCTGTTTTCATACGTCTTTCAGCAAACCTGTTGACACGCACAAACCAACCTCTTAGACAACGCGTTCTCATGTGGGCACCCCTGACGGGCGGTCACGAAAATTCGGAAAAATACATCCATGAAAACCTTCAGTGCCAAGACGCACGAGGCCGAGCACAAGTGGATTGTGGTTGATGCAGCAGGTGTGGTCGTTGGCCGTCTTGCAACATTCATCGCGATGCGTTTGCGCGGCAAGCACCGCCCAGATTTCACCCTGCATGCTGATGTGGGCGATCACGTTGTGATCATCAACGCCGAGAAAGTTGTCTTTACTGGCAACAAGTTGCGTGACAAAGTTTACTATCGCCACACCGGTTATGCTGGCGGCATCAAAGAAACAACAGCTGCGCGTTTGCTCGGCGGTCGTTTCCCGGAGCGCGTGCTTGAAAAAGCGGTTTTGCGCATGATGCCAAAGGAAAGCCCTTTGGCGCGTGATCAATTCGGCAAACTGCGCGTGTATGCCGGTCCAGAGCACCCTCATGAAGCTCAATCACCAGAAGTGATTGATTTCAAAAGTCGTAACCGCAAGAATGTTGGGGCAAACTAATGGAAGATAGCGTAAGAAGCTTCGAAGATCTCGCCGTTATGGCTTCCGGCACCATTGAAGGTGTTGTTGAGATCGTCGTTGCACAACCACAAATCGACAGCCTTGGCCGCGCCTATTCAACCGGCAAGCGTAAGAACGCCATTGCGCGTGTTTGGGTCAAGCGCGGTACTGGCAAAATCACGATCAATGGCAAGGATCAAGGCACGTATTTTGCGCGCCCAGTTCTGCGCATGGTGATCAACCAACCGATGCAAGTCACCGACCGTGGTACTGAATTTGACGTCATCGCGACGGTCAAGGGTGGTGGGTTGTCAGGTCAAGCTGGTGCGGTCCGTCACGGTATCGCAACCGCATTGACACGTTTTGAACCAAGTTTGCGCCCAGTGCTCAAGCCATTCGGCTACCTCACACGCGACAGCCGTGTTGTTGAACGTAAGAAGTATGGCCGCGCGAAAGCACGTCGTAGCTTCCAGTTCTCCAAGCGCTAAGCGAGCCTTTACACACTGATATGTGTTACAAACGGGCGGCCTTAACGGGTCGCCCGTTTTCGTTTTTGGGGTGTGTCAGCTGATCCTCTGAGGAGCCTCCCCCCAAATGCATTCCAGCTTTTGAAAGTAAGTCTGATGAAACTGCCCGCATCTGCTTTTACAGCAACCGATTGGTCGAAAATTACACCGACAGTCCATGACGGCGAGACCGGCCATGCGGAATGGCGCATGATTGAGCTAGGTGATATTCGTATCCGTCACGTGACCTACTCGGCCAATTATCTAGCCGACCATTGGTGTGACCGTGGCCATATCCTTTATGTCTTGAGCGGAAGTGTAACCTCGGAATTGAAAGATGGACGCACGTTCGTATTGTCAGCAGGAATGAGCTATCATGTCTCAGACTTTGGCGATCGCGCGCACAGGTCGAGCACGAGCGCAGGTGCGACCTTGTTTATTGTCGATTGACTATGAGAGGCACAGTGTTGAGCACCACAACTTTCCCACGCCTCGACATTCTCCCCGCTGCGCAACAGGCGGTTTGGGCGGAATTGAGCCAGATACCAGATGCGTTCACGCTATATGGCGGGACGGCGATTGCTTTGTATCTGGGGCACCGGGAGTCCGTCGATTTTGACTTTTTTGGCAACCAAGAGTTCAAACCCCTCGACTTACTGGCTTCAATGCCATTTTTAACTGGCGCAACAGTTACGCAATCTGAACCAAACACCCTCAGTGTTATTGTGTACCGCGACGCTGAGCCTGTAAAACTGTCGTTCTTCGGCCTACCCAAAATCAAGCCATTGGCACGACCAACGCGATGCAAAGATAATAATGTGAAAGTAGCTAGCCTTCTTGACCTTGCGGGCATGAAAGCTGCGGTTGTGCAGCAACGGGCAGAAGCAAAAGACTATATCGATATCGACGCCATGTTGATAGCGGGCGTCGTCGATCTCGCAACATCGCTTGGTGCGGCAAAAGCGATATATGGCGATCATTTTGCCTATGCTAGTACGCTGAAGGCGCTTACTTATTTTGGGGAGCCTACACTTGCAACCTTATCAGAAGCGATAAAGAAAAGACTGGCAACGGCTGTTAAAAACGTCTCTGCGAAGGACATTCCAATACTCACTCAATGGGATGGCTTGCCATGAAAGCGCTCGAACTAACCGCCGAACACAAGACGCTCGCTAAACGGATAATTTGGTTTGAACCACCTGAGCAAGCATTAGCCGATCCCATTCGGTTTTTAGCTTATGCTTTTCGCTATGCTGACCTCAGCGACATCGCTTTAATTCAAGATAGCTACGCGGAAGTTGACCTTGCCTACGCCCTCCAAAACGCCCCTCCCGGCATCATAGACGCCCGCTCGTGGGCCTATTGGAACTTGATCCTGCGCGACCTCTCCCCGCCTCCGCCCATGCCCATACGCACATTCGAAGACCCGAAAGCTAGCCAAAAATGACCACCCAAAACCTAAATGCCGTTATCCTTGGTGCCTCTGGCTATACAGGGGCCGAAACGATCCGCCTGCTAGCGCACCATAAAAATGTGCGCGTCGGTGCGATTACGGCCAACGCTCAGGCTGGTCGCAGCCTTGGGGATTTGTTTCCTCATTTGCATCCGTTTGCAGATCGTACTTTGGTCAAGGCAGAAGACGTCAATTGGGACGGGGTTGATGTTGCGTTTGGCTGCTTGCCCCATGGAGCGAGCGAAGAACTTTTAGGCAAATTGCCTGCACACGTCACTGTGATTGACCTATCGGCTGATTTTCGGTTTCGTGATGCTGGAAATTACGCAAAAGTCTATGGCCGTACCCATGCACATCCCGCCAAGACAGCCAATGCGGTTTATGGCCTGACCGAATTTGCACGCGAAGCACTGGCCAAAAAGCCGCCCGTGATTGCCTGCCCCGGCTGCTATCCAACGGCGACCTTGCTCGCGATCAAGCCGCTTATCGAAGCGGGCGTCGTCTCGCCGCGCGATATTATCATTGACGCCAAATCGGGTGTATCGGGCGCCGGCCGCGGCCTCAAGGAAGGTAATTTGTATTGCGAGACCGCAGAAGGCATACATGCTTACAGTGTTGGCACACATCGCCATGCCCCTGAAATTGAACAAGAACTCAGCCAAGCCAGCGGTGGACCTGTGCTCGTCAATTTTACACCCCATTTGGTTCCTATGACACGCGGCGAACTGGTGACATGCCACGTCAAGCTGGCCGGAGGGGCGACCGTGGAGGATGTGCGCGCGGCACTATTGGCGCGGTTTGATGGCGAGCGCTTTGTCAAGATTGCAACCAAAGGAGCAGCGCCAGATACGCGATGGGTGCGTGGATCGAACCTGTGCGTCGTCGCGGTATTTGCTGATCGCATCCCCGGACGCGCTATTATTGTGGGCGTAATTGACAATTTAATCAAAGGGTCAGGCGGCCAGGCTATTCAGAATATGAATGTCGCATTCGGCTTACCTGAGTCAGAAGGATTGACGATGGAACCTTTGTTTCCCTAAAAGAAAAATGGTTTCTGAGCTGTTGCGTGACAGCCAGAATTAGACACGGTGTGAGTTGGCTATAGACCAGCAAATCGGGTGAGGAATTCGGGCTATATGACGAAACCGATTTTGTGGCTTGGCCCAATAGAAGACCTTGACGCCGAATTTGACCCGCTATTGGGGCGTAGTGCTGCGTTGCCTGCTAGCAAGCCAAACCAGGTCGTTGCATCACCAATGGTCGATGGTCGCAGTGTATTTGATGATCCAAGCGAAGCAGTGGCCGACACGATTTTCCCTGCAAAATCGCCAAACGCAACTGCTGTCTCAACGACGATTGATATTGCTGACGATAACTTAAGGCGCGAGTCAGAAACTAAGGTTTCGCCGAAGTCTGGCAACGAGCCAGATTTTGCACCAGAGGTAACGCCAAATCCCGATGTTGGAGCCATGGATTTCGCGCATAATAATGACCCCATTCCACGCGGTGGTGGTACGTTTGACGGCGAAGAAATTGATCAGAGCCCGCCACCGAAAATCCTTCTCAGGGAAGCCGCTGAAGAAGTTGCTCCAGCGCCAAAGAAAACTCTCTTTGCAAGACTGTTTTCGCCTGAGGCCTTTGTGCCTATTGCGGCGGGGACACCAGCCATTGGTGCAACCATAGTGTCGGATGCCGACACTCTAGAGCCGCCCAAGTTTGAAGCCGCACCAAAAGAAGTTGCTTTAACAGATCGCGACCTGCTTGAGCCTGATAGCGATACTGCTTTGGCCGGGAATACACTGGCTGAAATAGTCTCGGTTGATGTTGCACCTGAACCGTTCAATGCGGTCCAAATTTCAGATAAGCCAGAGAACGAACCAAGTGATCCCGCTGCGGTGGACGCCACCTTGGAGACAGAGCAGTCAAATATTTCCAACGAAATAATAGAAACTCAAGTTGCTATGCCCAGCGATGTCGCCGATGAAATGGTGATTGCGGGCAATGTAAAAGAAGAAGAGCCGCCGTTTGAGTTGACTGGGGAGCAAGAGGCACCCTTGCCACCCCATGCTCCTGTTGTAGATTTTAAGCGCGCGTTTGATGCTGAAAACTTTTGGGCAATTCCCAAAGGATTGCGCACAAACGACCCTATCGGCGAGCAAGCTGCTTCAATGCCGGATGAGAACAATCACAATGAAGATGGGGACAACAAGTTAGAGTCAGAGGATGTCAGCCAGCCTTTGTTGTTTGAGCCAAGTGTTGAGGAAGTACCGCCTGTAAAAGTGAGGCCCGATGCGCCGATGCGGCGACAGGGCTTGGCCGTCAGACGCAAGAAGAAGACCAAAAGCAACTATGTCGCCGCGTTTTTTGGCACATTCCTGATCGGTTTTGCAGCCATAATGACGTTGGCGTCGATGGCCGCACCTTTGGGTTATCCGTTTGATATGTTGTCGAGCTTCCGTTGGTATTGGGTGACAATTGCAGTTGTTTCGGCAGCAATTTGGGGCGTCAGTCGGGGCTGGAAGATGGTCGGCGTGTCTTTCCTTGTCATCGCGGCCAATCTGGCCGTGACGATCCCGGCTACAGGGAAAGCGCCCGTAGGCGGCAAGACTGCGACCGCAGTCCTTGGATGGGCAAATGTTGGCAAAAGCCCCGCAGCGCTTGCCCGCTCATTTGTTGATGCTGATAAGAAACAAGCCACCTTACTGATGATAGCTGACGCGCCACCAAGTGTCTTCACGCCCCCTGCTGGCTGGTCGCTTATTGAAGCGCCTGTTGCTGGTGATCCGACAGCAATTGCGGTTTTAAGTAAATCGAGCTGGCGAGCTGTGACGGTGCCCGGAGAACCAACTATGGCGCGCCCGCCCGCTGGCGATCTCACTGTCATTGGTATTCATCCTCAAGACGCCGTTAGAGGTAAACGCACCACATCTGAACGTCTTGCATTGATCAATCGCGCCGCAACACGAGCTGGAAGTCAATCAGGAGCAACGATCGTCTTTGGCGACTTCAACGCGCCTCCATGGGACAAAGATATTGAACGGCTAAGAAGCGTTGGCAATGTTACGAGGGTGCGCTGTGGCGGCTGGACTGGTTCGACCCTTGCGAAGGGCTTTGGAATTTTGGGAGTTGCAGCCGATCATGCGTTCGTGCGCGATGTTCGGGTCACCCATTGCCAATTGGGCGCTACTTTGCCTGGCAGCGCGCACAAGCCCATTTGGTTATACGTAGCACCTCAAGTAGTGCCAGCGACCGAGTTACCCGATAATTAGATCGCCGTGCCTGACACCTGCGGCCTTGTGGGGCTATTGATACAAGGAATAGCCCACCAAGCGCTAGATACGACCACGTGCCACGGCATAGGTCAGTTTAAGTTGTCGCGATATGAGGCTGGGCTCGCTCTTGGTTTGCCAAATCACGCCCATTTTTGGCAAATAGGCGCGCGCTTTCGCTTTGGCGAGAGTTGCACTGGCTAATATAGGCAAACTTTCGCCCAGATTGGCCGATTTTAGTGCTTCATTGCAGGCAAGCTGTGCATTGACAATGCGCGC
>JAYSRI010000002.1:0-5727 GCA_043721175.1 Alphaproteobacteria bacterium | reverse complement strand
GCTGCATGCGGCGCGCGGCTATGTTGTGTTTCGGATTGATAATCGCGGCACACCCAACCGTGGCCGCACCTTTGAACGCGCGATTGCACGCAATCTGGGCGGGCCGGAGGTTGAGGATCAACTGGCGGGTCTGGCGTTTCTGAAAACTCAGGCTTTTGTCGATGCTGACCGCATCGGTGTTTGGGGCTGGTCATATGGTGGCTATATGACGCTGAGACTGGCGACACAGGCACCCACCGCCTTCAAAGCCTATGTCGCAGGCGCGCCGGTCACTGATTGGCGCCTCTATGATACCCATTACACCGAGCGGTTTATGGGAACACCTTCTACTGACGCTGCTGCCTATGAGCGGGCTTCGATTTTGCCCAACCTTAAAAAGGTCAAAGCGCCTTTGTTAATTCTCCACGGCATGGCCGACGACAACGTGACTTTTGACAATTCAACCGCCGCGTTTGACGCTTTGCAGGCGGCGTCTATCCCTTTTGAAAGCATGGTGTATCCGGGGCAAAAACACGGTATCCGAGAGAAAGCACGCGCTAAACATGTGCAAGCAACGATCTTGAACTTCTTTGATCGCAATCTGGGACCGGGGCCACGATAACACGATGCTGAGCCTTCACAACGTCTCGAAATCTTTTTTAGGTCGCAGTGCGGTTGACGATGTGTCGTTTGACGTGGCTGCAGGCGAGATTGTGGCGTTCCTTGGTCCCAATGGTACCGGGAAAACAACGACGATGAGGATGATTGCCGGCATCCTTGAGCCCGACGAGGGTGCGATTTTGTGTGGCGGTTACGATGTTTGGTCACAGCGGGTGCAGGCCCAACTCACAATAGGCTATTTACCCGAAGGTGCTCCCCTTTATGGCGAAATGACGGCGTTGTCTTATCTTGGTTTTATGTGCGAAACCCGAGCTATCGCCAAGGCAAACCGTGCTGATGTGATTGCGACCGCAGTCCACCGCACATCACTGGATGATGTTTTGCAGCGCCCGATTGATACCTTATCAAAAGGCTTTCGCCGCCGGGTAGCACTTGCCGGTGCCATTCTGCACGATCCACCCATTTTGATCCTCGATGAGCCAACCGATGGCCTTGACCCCAATCAAAAACGATCCGCGCGCGCCCTGATCAAAGCCTTGTCGCCGGGACGCGCAATTTTGATCTCAACTCATATTCTTGAGGAAGTAAGCGCTGTTTGTACCCGTGCAATTGTTGTCGCGCGCGGGCGCGTCATTGCTGACCAGACACCCGAGGAGCTATTGTTGGCCAGCCCGAGCGGTCAACTCGAAGACGCATTTGCCCGACTGACCGAACCTGAGAAGTTCCCAGCGGTGCCAATCACATGACGCGTTTTTGGACAGGCTTTAGTGCGCTTTATCGCCGCGAACTTGGCGGCTATTTGGGGACACCGACCGCCTATGTTTTCGTGGCCGCATTTTTGGCCGCTGCGAGCCTCTTTGCGTTTCAGATTGGCGGATTGTTTGAAGCGGGACGCGCGGATTTGCAAATCTATTTCCAGTTTCACCCCTGGCTTTATTTGATCTTTATGCCGGCTCTCGCGATGCGAGCTTGGGCAGATGAAACCCGCACTGGAACTTTGGAGACTTTGCTGGCAATCCCTGCACCGACGGCTTCGCTGGTGTTGGGCAAGTTTATGGCGGCGTGGAGTGTTGCTGGTTTCGCGCTGATTTTCAGCTTCCCGCTTTGGATTGCTTTGTCGTGGCTCGGCCCGGTGGACCACGGGGCGACTATGGCAACTTATTTTGGCTCCTTTCTGATGGCGGGTGCTTATTTATCGGTGGGAACCGCATTGTCAGCTGTAACGTCCAATCAAGCAGTGGCCTTTGTACTGGGTGTTTTAATCGCGTTTATCTTCACCGCCGCCGGATTACCAATTGTGAGCGATACACTATCAAGCATCATGGGCCAAAGCGCCGCGCGCACAGTCGTTCATTTTTCGATATTGGATCAATTTGACGGCCTAAACCGCGGCGTGGTTGAAGCCCGCGCCGTGGTATTTTTCACCAGCTTCATCGCCTTATGGCTGGCCATAACCACACTTTTCGTCGATGCAAAGCGGCGGATCGGCTGATGAAACAACGCCCATTCATCACCGCTGCGCTGGTTTCGCTTGGTGTCATCTTCATCAGCATCAATTTAGCCAGCGGGAACTTCTTGGCCTCGGTCCGTTTGGATGCGACCCATGACAGGCTATATACGGTTTCAGACGGCACCAAAGCGGTGGTGCGTGGCCTGAGTGAACGGGTTACGCTGGATTATTATGCGGCAAATGGTGCGCTGGCAGATGATCCGGTTTTGCGCACCTATGCAGCGCGGGTACGAGACCTTCTCAAGGCCTACGCTGCGATGTCACGCGGCAAAGTAGTGCTAATTGAGCACGACCCCTCCCCTTTTTCCGCCACCGAAGACAAGGCGTTAAGTGCAGGCATCACTGCCACGCCGGGCCTAGGCCCTGATGACGACCCGCTTTACTTGGGTTTGGTGGTGCGCAATGGCGTTGATGAAAAATCGATTATTCCGCTATTTGATCCGGTACGCGAGGCCAGCTTAGAATATGAGATAACGCGCGCAATTTTGACGACTCAAAAACCACAAAAGCCCCGTATCGTCGTCATCACAAGCCTACCTTGGCTGTTTGCGACTGATCCAAGTAACGGCGCAATCACGCCGATTGCGAAAATCGCGACTGACCTTGCAGCCGCGTTTGACGTTGCAGTATTGCCGTCCGACTTTGACGAACTGCCACCTCGCACGCAGGCCGTGATTCTGGCTCAGCCGGGCGATCTCAATGACTATCAGCGCTATCTTCTGGACCAGTTTGGATTGCGCCAAGGCCGCATTATGGCTCTGCTTGATCCTGCGTCGTCGGTTGCCAAGGATGGTGGTGGGGGTAATGTTTCGGCTAGCCAAGCACTTGGACCCTTGGCGCAGGCTTGGGGTTTCTCAATTCAGGCCGATGTTATTTTGGACAAAGCGGGCGCTCTACCTGTTCAAGCCGTGGTTGCCGGTCGACAGATCGTTGCACCTCAACCGCTGTATTTTTCCATTCCACCAGCAGACCTTAACAGGAATGATCTTATGACAGCCGGGCTGCGCCAAGGCCTTCATGTGGGGACGCCCGGCGAAGTTGTGCCCAATGGACGCGCTGGTATGACATTCACACCGCTATTAACCTCAAGCAATGACACCATGCGGATGGCAGCAACGCGCGCCTTGTCAGGTCTTAACCCCGACGCGGTGGCACTTGATTGGGAGGCCGCGAACGCGCGGTTTGTTTTAGGTGCCCGTGTTTCTGGTCGGTTGACCACTGCCTTTCCAAACGGCCCTCCAGACGCACCACCACGCAGCGAGGCCATAACAGCATTGATCGGCCCCCGTGATGTTCAAGCGCCGCACTTACAATCCAGCGCGCGTGACGCGCAAATACTTGTTGTCGGCGATGTCGATCTATTGGCCGACAGCTTCTATGTGACCGATGCGGGGCAAGCCGCTGATAACGCCAATTTTATTCTCAACGGCGCCGACATCTTGGCGGGATCTGAGGCTTTGGTCGGACTGCGCTCTCGAACGCCATCGGCGCGACCATTGGTCGTTGTCGAGCGGCTTAAATCACAAGCTCAAGCGCGGCTGTTGGATGAACAACAGCAATTGCAGACAAAACTGGAAGCTGCCACCAGCCGCTTGGATGAACTTGAAGCCAAAAGTGCGGGTGCTGGGTTCTTTTCTGGCGGCGGTGAAGATGGGCTGAGCAGCGCTGAGAAAAGCGAAGTCGCGCGCTTTCGAACCGAAGTGCAAGATACCCGCAAGCGCCTGCGCGGCGTGCAAGAGGGCGTGCGGGCCAGCGTTGCACAAGTCAAAACTATGCTGATTGCACTTTCTGCAATATTGGTTCCGCTGTTGATCGCTTTGGCAGGCCTTGGAGTCTTTACGGCGCGGCGGATGAAAGCGCGCCAAGCTCGCGCTTTGCCAATCCTGGATCAGATTGAAGCCGAGGTGGAGGCTTTACCATGACGGGATCCAGACGCTCCGCCCCCGACAGATCGCGCTCGCGCGTAACCCTAATCTTGAGCTTCCTCGCCTTGTTGAGCGTCGCTGTCGCGATTGGGTCAATTTGGTTTCAACGCAGTGTCAGCGAGCCACCAGCATTGAGCGGGCAGGTCCTGCCAGACTTTAGTGCCGACATGCCCCAAGTGCGCACAATCACCATTGCGTCGTCATCGGGCAGTTTCAGTTTGACGCGGGCGGGATCAAAATGGGTGATTCCCGAACGCGACAATTATCCTGTCTTGCCCCAAGCTATGTCAGTGCTGGCCAAGGAACTTGCCGACTTGGCCTTTGTGTCGGCCCGCACCTCCGACCCGACCCAATTTGCACGTCTTGGTGTTGGTGACCCAAGTGATGCCAGCGACGGCTATTTGATCGCTATTAAAGGTGCCACCGGCCAAATATTGCGCCGTTTTCATATCGGTCAAAAAAGTGAAACTACTTTTGTACGGATGGCAGATAGCAATGACGTTTTTGAGGTTCGCGGAAAAGTCAGCAAGCTAGGCGCGTTATCGGCGTGGCTTGACATGGCCGTGCTGGACGTTTTGCCTGAAAACATTGCCTCGGTAAGTGGCGGAAGCAATGCACAAACGGCTTACGCCATTGTGCGTCGTCCAGATGGCGGTTTTGCTCCTGTTGGTGGACAAGCGAATAGCTCGGCAACCGCTACCGCACTTGCTCTGACAAAATGGGCGCCCGTTGATGTGAAGGCATCGGGTGCATTGACGTCCGACCCACTTGCCACTCATGCGACAACATTGCGCGACGGCATGATCATTTCGGTCACTGCCTACCGGCAAACAGACGGACTATGGGTCGTCATCTCAGCGGACACTTTGAGCGGCCAAGTTACCCCCGACGTTAGCAATTTGAACCAGCGTACCGATGGCTGGGCGTACCGGCTAGATAGTGCCGATTTCGCTCTTTTCACGTTACCGCGCGATACTATTTTGACGGGCGCAAGTGGGGCAGCGCCTTAGACAAACGTGTTTTCTAACAGCATTGTAATGCCTTCTCGCATATGGCGATGTTGACTTTGGTCTCGACCAATTTGCTTACTGTCACGCAATGTCGAGAGTGGCAAAATCACTGCGCACAACCAAGCTTGGGAGCCCATCTTATGAATAGACGTTCGTTTCTATCACTATCCGCGACAGGTCTTGGTGCCAGTATGGCCGCAAATATGGGCTTGATTGGAGAGGCTTTCGCGACGGCCACTCGGCCTGTTCTGGGCAGTTTCGGATTTGATATGGCAGGGCGTGATTTGACCGTCCGTCCGGGTAACGACTTTTTCCGCTATGGCGGCGGCACGTGGATGAAAAACAATCAGATACCTGCTGATCGCTCACGTTGGGGTGCATTTGACCAATTGGGTGCCAAGGCCGAAGCCGATGTGCGGGCCATTATTGATGAACTGGCGGCCAAAAACAGTGCAAACGGAACGATTGAACAAAAAATCGGGGACTTTTATCGATCTTATATGAATACCGACGCCATTGAAGCAGCCGGTTTGACCCCGATCAAAGCCGAACTTGATTTGATCGCCGCTGCGACAACTCACACTGACATCGCTGCCTTGTTTGGTAAGCCTGACTTACCCACACCGTCGCCAATTGGTTGGGGTGTCGGGTTGGATGATGGCAATCCAGACCGCTACATTGT
>JAYSRI010000001.1:0-5731 GCA_043721175.1 Alphaproteobacteria bacterium | reverse complement strand
AATAGAGCGACCGTGAAGCACCATATTCGCCCGAAATGATGTTCTCGGTTGTCGCCTGAACGCCATCAATAGTTGCCTCTTGCAAGCGATCGGCATTTTCCTCAAACGACGAGAAACCGAACACGCCAAACTGCTCAGGCGAACGCGACAAGGCTTGCACGATTAAATTGTCATTTTCGCCGCTGTCTTTCCATGCGCCGTCTTCACGCAATGTGCTGGCGCGCTTTTTGAAGTCGGCTTCGTTGCTTTCCTTGAGGGCTTTCATGTCGTTGCTACCGACTGCACCCTTTTCCATCACCAATTCAACAAAAGCATCGCGCGTTCCAGACGTTGGCGGTGGGCCCATCACGTCGATCTTAACATTGGGAAGGGCTGGGTTGATCTGGTTCCAACGCACGTTTGGATTTGCCACAAAGGCTTTGGTTGCAGGGTCGTACAGCTCTTTTGCCAGCGCTTGATAAATCTCATATTTGGTCAGCTTAAGGGCTGCACCTGACTTTGAGCTGGCGATTACAATACCGTCATAGCCCAGTTTGACTTCAACAATATCGGTGACGCCATTTGCCGCACAAGTCTCAAACTCGCTCTTCTTAATTTTGCGCGATGCGTTGGCAATATCTGGTTGCTGGGCACCTAGACCACGACAAAAGATCGCGAAACCGCCGCCCGTGCCGGTTGATTCAACGCGCGGTGTTTTGAAGCGACCGCCAGCCGCGAATTTTTCGGCTGCAGCGGACGAGAATGGGAATACAGTCGAAGAGCCGACAACGGCAATGCTATCTCGTGGACCGCTAGCGGCTTTCTCGCCAGACTTGCTTGTCGCGCCGCCTTGCCCGCAAGCAGCCAGTGCCAATAGCCCCGCACTTAACAATAAGACGGATTTCATTTGAATACGCATGGCTCTTGCCCTCCACTGGATTTTGCGCGGCTTAGGCGGCGCGCATGACAGACACATTTCACAAAGATGACAATTTCGAGACATTGCATATCTTGTGCTGATACGCTTGACAGACTTTAAGGTCTGGCAGACGCTATGGCGGGTTTATAGTGCGGAGGCAAGATGATGCTCACAAAAGGTGATGACTATCCCATCCACCAAACACCTGAGCCGATTGCCTTTTCAGGCACAGACAGAAATTTCTATGACCGTTATTTCTTTAATGGCTATCGCGCTGATGGCAGTGGCTTCTTTGCAATAGCTTTTGGCATTTATCCCCACCTCAATGTCGCGGATGCGCATTTTAGTTTCATCAGAGGTAGCACGCAACATTGCCTTCATGCGTCACGTCTGCTGGCTATGGAGCGTATGGATTTATCGGTTGGCCCAATCAAGATAGACATCGTGGAGGCTCTCAAGATTTTACGAATTTGTGTGACAGCGCATGAAGGTATCAGCGCTGAGCTAACATTTACGGGCCGTTCTTTTCCTGTAGAGGAACCCCGCTTTACCCGCCGGATCGGGCCGCGAACATTCATGGACTATACCCGCATGACCCAAAATGGTCATTGGCGTGGCTGGATCGAGATTGATGGCGTCCGTGAAACGGTCGATAGCAGCGTGGGCACACGTGATCGTTCATGGGGCATTCGGCCCATTGGTGCCAGTGACCCCCAACCCAATGTCCCCGCACAAACACCCCAGTTTTTTTGGCTATGGAGCCCCGTCAATCTTCCAAACTGCAGTTTGTTCTTTCATGTCAATGCCGATGCGTCAGGCAAGGCATGGAACACGCGCGCTGTGTGGAGTCCTGATGGCGCTGGCGAGGTTGTGGAAACCAGCGATGCACAGATGTCTTTGACCCTCAAACCTGGTTTTCGTCACGCAAGTTCAGCGGTTTTAACAATAGCGGGCGACCAACCGATGCGCGCCACTTTCAAACCGCTCACGACTTTTATGATGCGCGGCCTAGGCTATGGTCACCCCAATTGGGGGCATGGCGGCTGGAAGGGCGATCTGGTTGTTGAGCGCGAAGACATTGACCTAAATGGCATCGTCGCTGGCCGCCCGGACCATCTTCATGTTCAAGCTGTTTCGCAAGTAACTTTGGTCCGCGACGGCCAAACTATGATTGGCTCGGGCATCCTCGAACAATTCATTATCGGCGCCTATGCCCCCTTGGGATTGACAAGCCTTGCCGCAGATTGATCCCGTTCTCTTATCCCCCATTCCCACACCAAAGGACATAAAACCCGAGTGGGTGAGCGCATTGCTTGGTTCACCGGTCAAGCGTGTTAGCGCTCAAGCTGTTGGCACAGGGCAAGTGGGGGCAACATTTCGCTTTGAGTTAGGCTATGAGACTGACAGTGAGGGCATGCCTAGGTCGCTAATTGGCAAATTTATGTCAGGCGACCCCGTCAGTCGGGCAACAGGCATCGCGCAATTGAGCTATCTGCGCGAGGTCATGTTTTACCAATATTATGGCAAAAACAGCTCTCTACCAATTCCCGCACTTAAGTTTGCCGCCATCGACGATGCAACACATGAATTCGCACTCATCATGGAGGATTTTCCCGATCACTCGACTGGAAACCAACTTGAACCGGCAAGTCTTATAGACGCTAAGCTCGCCATGGGTGCGGCTGCGCAAATTCATAGTGCGTGGTGGGCGCATGAAGAACTAGATACTCATTACTGGCTAAACGGATCGCGCGCCGCCCCTGCCATGAACGTCGACGCCTTGTTTGAAATGCTGTGGCCGGCTTTTTGCCAACGCTATGCTGGTCGGATTAATGATCAGATTTTAGCGGCAGGGCAAGCCTATCTTGGGCGCATCAATGAATGGATCGCGCGCCGCAGCGGTCCCCGCTGTTTGACACATGGCGATTTTCGCCCCGACAACATGTTGTTTCGCGAGTATGATACGGTCGCCCCCATCATCATCGTCGATTGGCAGACCGCAGGCGTGGGCAATGGCGCTACTGACGTCGCCTATTATCTCGGCACAGCTTTGACGCCGCAAATGCGACGCCGCCATGAAGGCGCGCTCGTCGATCTTTGGCTGCAAGGCCTAAACGCTGCTGGGATCGTGGTAGATCGCGAGGCCATGTTGATCACATATCGCCGTGACGCTGTTTCGGGCTTCATTATGGGCGTGCTGGCGTCGATGATAGTCGCCCAAACGCCCCGTGGCGACGCGATGTTTCTTGCAATGTGCCTAAGATCGGCAGCAATGATCCACGATCATCAGTCAGTGGATTTGATTTGAAGGCCAGTTCGAGCGTCATGTCCCTTTATTGATGATGATGTTGCTATAGGCAGACATTAACGTGGCCCAAAAGGCTTCAAAGCACGAGATGGTGATTGAGTGGAGTTATACCAACGGCCCATTGAAATGACACAGCAACCAATCACTTAAATGCGCTGGATCGACTGACCAAAGTCGCTTTGCGATTGAAGGCGTTAGTGAGTAGTCGTTAGCGCATGATCATAGTGCGACTTTGGTAAATCGCGTTCCACGACTATGCGAATACTATCGGTATTTTCATTGGACCATTGGTATTACTCACAACATCCGCTTGAGCGCGTAGACCAAATCCAAAGCCTCACGCGGTGTCAGGCTATCGGGATCAAGGTCGGCTATTGCGACGTCTATCGCCGATTTCATGAGCGGTTCATGGGGAGTAGGAACGGTGATGGCAAATAAAGGCAGATCATCAAGCGATAACGGCTTGCCGCTACCTTGCCCTTTTTCTAACTTGGACAACACCGCCTTGGCGCGGGCGACAGCACTAGCGGGAAGGCCTGCGAGCTTGGCAACCTGCACCCCGTAGGAGCGATCAGCGGCACCGGCAACGACTTCGTGCAAGAACACAAGATCGCCCTTCCATTCCTTGGCACGTAAACTGGCGTTACCGCAGGCGTCTAGCCGTCCTGATAGTGAGGTTAGTTCGTGGTAGTGCGTCGCAAATAATGCCCGGCATCGATTGCCATCATGGAGATGCTCGGCCACGGCCCATGCAATAGCTAGCCCGTCATACGTTGACGTGCCGCGCCCAATTTCATCCAGAATAACAAGTGCGCGCGGTCCGGCGCGGTTAAGAATCGTCGCGGTTTCTACCATCTCCACCATAAAGGTCGAACGACCTTTCGCCAGATCATCGGACGCACCGACACGGGAAAAAATGGCATCGACAAGGCCTAGTCTGAAATGCTCCGCTGGCACAAATGAGCCAGCTTGCGCCAGTACAGCCAACAAAGCGTTTTGCCGCAAAAATGTCGACTTGCCCGCCATGTTCGGACCCGTAATCAAAGTCAGACGTGGTGCTGATATTCCCATTGCATCGAGGGTGCAGGTATTGGACGTAAACACGTCACCGCCGCGCGCCAGTGCCGCCTCGACAACAGGGTGACGCGCGCCAATCGCTTCAAATCCGTGGCTATCGTCAATGATAGGGCGGGTCGCATTCGCCCCAACGGCCCAATGCGCCAGCGCCGTCGCCACGTCGATGTTTGCAAGGCCCAAAGCTGATGCCCGCAACAGTGTGCTCACGTTGACAACATTGGCGAGGGCTTGGGTCCATAGTTCCAGTTCACGCGCCAAAGCCCGCTCGGCGGCACGGGCGATTTGGCCGTCAAGTTCGATCAAAGCGGTAGTGGTAAATCGCACGGCACTGGCGTTTGTTTGCCGATGAATAAAGGTGGCGTTTAGCGGCGCACTCATTAGTGCCTCGGCTTGCTTTGGCGTCGCTTCGATGAAATAGCCTAAAACAGCATTATTACGGATCTTCAGCGGCAAGCCCGCTAGCGTAGATACTTCTGCGGTCAAATTGGCGATCACTTGGCGCGCATTGGTGGCCAAAAGGCGCATTTCGTCCAAAGCCGTATCATAATTTGGCGCCACAAAATTCCCGTCGCGCGCCAGCAGCCTAGGCTCTGGTACAATCATGCGCAACAATTGATCAGCCAAGATTGCCAGTTGGGGAACGGCGCTGAGGTTGAGAGCGTCGCGCGCTTGAGCGAGTTCATGGGGTAAATCAATTGGGAGTTGCGTGACGATTTCATTACCAGAGCCGAGGGCGACGCCAACGGCGCGCAAATCACGTGGCCCGCCGCGTCCCAGTTCCAAACGAGATAATGCCCGGGCAAGATCAGGTGTGCGCGTGAGGGCATCGCGTAATTCGTCCCGTAGTGCGTTCGCTTGCACCAAGAAACCAACGCTATCCAAACGAGTATTGATGGCGTCCAAATCCATTAACGGACGGCCAATCCGCTGCGCCAGCAAACGCCCGCCCGCCGCTGTTCGCGTCAAATCAATGGCACCCAGTAGCGAGCCGTCGCGGGTGCCGCGCTGAGATTTCTCCAGCTCAAGGCTGACGCGTGTGGTCGCATCAATCGACATCAGTCCCGCTGTTTCAACCCGCATCGGTGGCTCGAGCTTTGGCGCACCACCGGCTTGGGACATCGCAACATATTCGTACACCAAGCCAAGGGCGCACAGCTCTGCTTTATTAAAATCGCCAAATGCGTCCAAAGTTTGCACGCCAAAGCCAAGCTCCAGCATACGCTTTGCCGCTTTGGCGTCTGACTTGCTGGCAGGACGCGGGGTAACAGCACCAGATAGCGCGGCAATCGCTTTCCCTGTCGGTTTGGCAAGCTCGCTGTCGACAATCACAAGTTCCCCGATTGATAAGGCCGCGGCCTCGTCAATCAAGCGTTGGGGCGACGCGCTCATGACACCAAACTCACCTGTTGACACATCCGCCCACGCCAATGCGACCTCAAGCCCGCCAG